>JANWJO010000192.1 GCA_025449435.1 Chloroflexota bacterium
GTGCTCGCCGCTGGTCCACCACCGCAAGATGGCCGCAAGCGCTGCCAATGGCAGAACGACCAACGTGGTGACCTTCGTGAGCACCGCCAGGCCAATCATTACCCCCAGCAAGATACTGAATCGCCAGCCTGCACCCTCTTGGACCCACCTCACGAGCAGCACCACCGTCAGTGTGATCAACATGTCGCCCAGCGCATCGTTATTGATCGCTGCCGTGAGGTTGATGTGCATCGGCACAAAGGCAACAAAGGCAGCGCTGCCCAGGGCCAGCACGGTCTCACCGGGCAGCAGCAAACGCGCAAGCCACCACGTCCCAAGGATGGTTCCCACGCCGAACACAAGCGACAGCGCCCGCAACGCATCCACCTGCTGCTTGAGCGCCAACCCACGTGTCAAGGTGTGCAGTACTGCCCCAACCAGGTAATACAACGGCGGCTGGTGTGACTCGTACTGGATAGGCGAAATGTCGCTGCCAGGCGGAAACCTTGCTGACTTCAGCCGGTCGACCAGTTGTTGCGCGTCATCACCTTTCCGCAGAATCGGTAGTGACTGCTCCGAAGCGAGATGCACGATGTAATTCCAATGTGCCGGCTCGTCCGGGTTGTCCCAGGCCGGTGTGACGCGGGCCCAGGCTATGCCCAATGCGAGATAGATGAGCACGATGGCCAGCAGCGCCAGGAGTTGCACGGGTAGCGACATAGCGTGCCCTGTCGCTGACGCATCCTTGGCCAGCGGAGCGGGCTGTGGGTTGGGAACACTAGCCAGCGAGTTGATCACGTGCCTGCCCCGCTGCCGTAGCGCCCCGCTCGGGCATTGAGCCTGATGCGGAGAACGTCAAGGAACATCCTTCGGGAGTCACTCACCAAGCGCACCTTGGTACCTTTCCCGTAGTACCAGTCCACGCCAACTTCTTTGACGCGGTAACCGGCGCGTTGCGCCACGAACAGCAGCTCGGTGTCGAAGCCGGTAACGAAGCCACCGCGCACGAGCGGCGCATCGGCGCCATACACGAGCATCCGTTGGAACAGGTCTTGTGCCACCGGGGTCCGGAACGCCTTGAAGCCACATTGGGCATCGCGGATATCGGGCAACAGCATACGGCTATACAGAAAGTTATACGCACGACCCACAAGGTGGCGATACGCCGGTTCGCCGTGCCGTTTGGCGCCCTCGCCTTCACGGCTGCCAAAGGCCACATCAAAGCCCTGGCCCAACGTCAGGAGCAAGCGCTCAATTTGCTCGATCGGCACCGACAGGTCAGCATCGGAGAATGCTACGAGTGCCGTCCGTGCCGCCATAATGCCAGTGCGCACCGCAAAGGCCTTGCCTCGATGATCGTTCTCGATGATGCGCAGGCGAGGCTCGAGGTCTGCCTGCACCGTGCATTGTGCGACAGTAGCGTCAGCGCTGCCGTCATCGACCACGGTCACGGCCCAGTCGTAGCGTTGCTGGCGAAAGTAGGCGAGGACTCGCTCCAGGTTCGCGGGCAATCGGTTGGCTTCATTGTACGCAGGGATGACGAGCGTGAGTGATGGCAGCGTGCTCACGAGGAGGTCACGCATCGCTTAGCGCGTCTGCCTGGTCAGGAGCGCATCAATTTCCGCGTCGGGCACAGATTGCGCACGTTGCATCCGGCGACGCCAGGCGAGGGCGTCGGGCAAGGCCGCAACGGCTGCTGCCTGCCCGCGTAAGCGAGCACGAGCGGCAGGTTCTCGGGCATGGCGAGCGGCCGTTACGGCAAGCTTAAGCTGCTCAGCGACCATTATTGGCAAGTAGCGCCGGAACAGGCTGCGCGGCATATTCTTGATAAACACCAGGGGGAAGTTGCGCCCGCAAGCATAGGAAGCGAACGCTCCACCTCCAGTGGCGCTGCCGTGGTGGTATATCACGGCCCTGGCGGCGTAGCGGCAGCGCCAGCCCAGCAGGTGCGCGCGAAACGCCCAGTCAACGTCCTCCAAATACGACCCCAAGTGCTCGTCAAACGGGCCGACCTCGTCAATCGCGGTGCGACGGTACAGCGCAGCGGCGCCCATCGCGCTAAACACCCAACTGTCGGTATCGAACTGGCCACTGTCGGCTTGCCACACGCCCCGGTTGCCCGGTACGCCATTGGGCTGATAGAAGTCGCCGGCGGAATTGATGGTGTGCCGGTCGCTCAGGAAGACCACCTTGCTCGCTACCGATCCCGCCGACGGTTCGCGCTCCAGTGCGGCCGTAAGCTCACGAAGCCACTCAGCCGTGGCAACCGTGTCGTTATTGAGCAGGGCTACCGCGTCACCACTTGCGTGATCCAGGCACGCATTGAAGGCAGCGGCGATGCCTGGACGATTCCCCAACTGCACCCAGCGTACGCCGGGAAAGCCACGCTCTGCGACGTCCTGTGAATCGTCACTCGAGGCACTGTCCACCACGACGACCTCGTCGGGTTGCCGTGTTTGATGGCGCAGTGCATCCAAGCATGGGCCGAGGAACTTGGCTCCATTCCAGTTAGGAATGGTCACACTCACTCGCAGCGGCGCATCCTCCATGAGCCCGGCGCACCGGCCCGCACCGGTTGCCTGCCGCTGCGCGCTTGCGGGCTACGAACTGTCGCCCTGCACCCTGGCGCCGGTGGCGTACAGCTACCCGTCGCTGCTCCGTCGGTACTCTATCATGATGACCATGCGCACATCTCCAGCGTAAAGGGGTCCCCATTGCAGCGCTCCTGGCGTATTTTGCTCACAGCTATTGGCGCGACGCTGATCGCTCTGATCGCCTTTGTGGCCGGCGTGGCCGCCGCGCCGGCTGTACGCGTCACGGTTACAGGCACCTCGCAAACCACCGAAGCCAGCAACGTGGTGCAACAGTTCGAAGTGTTCTGGCAAGTGTGGAACCTGGTAACGTCCAACTATGTCGACCGCTCCAAGGTCAATGTCAGCGTCATGACCACCGGCGCCATACGCGGCATGCTCGGCACGCTCGATGACCCTGGCCACACGCGTTACCTGACGCCTGCCGAGTACACCAGCCAGGAAAATAGCTTGGAGGGCCGTTTTACTGGCATCGGCGTCTCCATCGAACAGCGCGAGTCGTCGATCGTCATTCAGCAGGTGTATGCGCAGTCGCCGGCCGCCGGCGCAGGAGTCCGGCTGGGCGACACTATCCTGGCCATTAACGGCAAGTCGACCCAAGGCATGTCGGTTGGCGATGCCAGCACGTTGATCCGTGGGCCAGAAGGCACCACCCTGACCCTGGACGTGAAGCATCCTGGTGATCAAGCAAGCCAGACGCTCACGCTAACGCGCAAGGCCATTCATCTCACCTCGGTCGAGTGGCAAATGCTGCCGGACACGCACGTAGCCGATGTGGCGATCACCTCGTTTAGCGATGGCACGGCGGCGAGCTTGCGCCAGGCACTGACAGCAGCAAAGGCACAAGGCGCCGCAGGGTACATCGTGGATGTGCGCGATAACCCCGGCGGGTTGCTCGATGAATCGGTGGGAGTGACGAGTCTGTTTCTCTCGACGGGAACGGTGCTTTACCAGCGCGATGCCAATGGCAACGAGACGCGCTATGGCGTCGAATCCGGCGCAGTGGATACAGCTAGCCCGGTGGTCGTGCTCATCAACCATAACACGGCCAGTGCAGCGGAGATCTTCGCGGCGGCGATGCGAGACAACCACCGCGGGCAACTCCTCGGCACTACCACGCTGGGTACGGGGACCGTGCTGTCAACCTATCGACTCGTAGATGGCTCCGCCCTGTTGCTTGGCACCTTGGAGTGGTTAACGCCAGACAAGCAATCGCTGTGGCGCAATGGCGTTGCTCCGACCATAGCGGTGTCGCCGCCCGCCAACACCACGACGTTCCGGCCGGAGACCCTGGAGTTTCCTGTTGCGTCAGCAACCGTCTGGGGATTACAGGACCCCATCCTCGCCAAGGGGTTGGATGTCCTGCAGACCGCTCTGGCCACAAAGTAAACTGAGGGCTTGCGGAGGAATGGGAGGGGGAGGACGTGAGTGTGACGACTTCTGGCTCCTTCCGCCGGGAGCCCATCCAGCAGCGGACGGCGCGCCTGCTCAAAGCCGCCATCGCCCAAGCGCACGATGCCAGCCTTCCCGAGCCGCCTCAGCGCGTGGTCGAGTTGCAGCAGACATTGGAGCGCAACGAGTATGACGTTCTCGTGGTTGGCGAGGCGAAGCGTGGCAAGAGCAGTTTCATTAACGGCCTACTAGGGCGCGACGTCTTGCCCACCGGCGTGGCTCTATCGACCAGCCAGGTCTTCCAGGTTCGGAAGCGGGAGCCAGAGGCCTACCGCCTGCGGTTCGTGGACGGCACGACCCGCCCGATTAGCATCGAAGAACTCAAGCAGTATGGCGCTCAGGGAGATGGCGCGTCCGGCCCATCCGCCGGTGACGGCAAGGCCGTCGAACTCATCGAGGTGGACCTTCCCGGCGGCCTCCTGCCTGATGGCGTGGTAATGATCGACACGCCAGGCTTGGGCTCCTTGTATGCCGAACACGCGGTGATCACGAACCGCTATGTGGCACAGGCGCACGCGGTGATCTTTGTGATGGATGCCACCAGCCCCTTGACCGAAGATGAGTTGCAGTTCCTCGAGCGCATCGTGGGAGTCACATCGAGTGTCTTTTTCGTGATGACCAAAATCGACATGTTTCGGGAGGATCATTGGAGTGCCATCCAGCAGCGCAACGAAGAGCTGCTGACATCTCGTTTGGGCACGAGGCTCCCACCGCCCAAAGTATGGCCCATATCCAACCGCCGGCTGTTGCGGGCGGTGCAGCATACCGATAGCGATGCACTCGCCGCTCGCCATGAAGCGGTAAAAAGCGAGACGGCCGCCTTTCTCACCTACATATCAGCCTGGCAACCCTGCGCCGAGGCAGTCATCACCGTCGAGGCGCTGCACGACGTCGGCGAACGCATCCTGGGCGAGCGTCTGGCGGAGGTCACCGAAGAGGGGAAGCGTCGAGCTGCCGAGTTGCAGCGCAAGCGCCAAGCGTTTCAGCTGCGCTGGAGCCCTGGTGGCCAGCAACGGCAAGAACTCTTGAATACCATCGCCCTGAGGGTTGCACAGGGTA
>JANWJO010000193.1 GCA_025449435.1 Chloroflexota bacterium
CGTGGATGCACACACTGTGAGCATCACCATCCCGGATGGTGGTGGCTCACGCATGGTATCAGGCGACACGTTCGTCATCGCCACGGGCAGCGAGGTGGCGCAGGTGGGCGACATCGAGTGTGATGGCGTACATATCCTCAACTCGGATTCGGTGCTCACCATGCCCACTATTCCCAAGACCCTCACTGTGGTGGGCGCTGGCGTGATCGGCTGTGAGTACGCCAGCATGTTCGCTGCGCTGGGCACGCGCGTCACGCTCATCGATGCGCGCAACGAACTGTTGCCCTTTGTAGACCGGGAGATCACCGACGAACTCGCGCATCACCTACGCTCGGTGTGGGTCACCCTGTGGCTGGGCGAGAACGTCAAGACCTGTGCCGTCCTGCCCAACGGACATGTGCGCACCGTGCTGGCGTCGGGCAAGGTGATCGTGACCGAGAAGGCGCTTCACACCATCGGCCGGCAAGGGGCGACGGCAGAGCTCAATCTGGCTGCTGCCGGCATTGCCACCGATAAACGGGGGAAGCTCACCGTCAACGAACACTACCAAACCTCGGTGCCCCACATCTACGCGGTGGGCGACGTGGTGGGCTTCCCAGCGCTGGCATCGACCTCGATGGGACAGGGGCGCATTGCAGCGAGCCACGCCGCCAATATGCCGGTGCGCCTGATGCCGGAAGTATTTCCCTACGGTATCTATTCCGTGCCCGAACTGAGCATGGTGGGCAAGACCGAGGAGGAACTCACCAAGGCCAACGTGCCCTACGAAATCGGCAAGGCCTATTACCGGCATGTGGCGCGCGGGCAGATCATCGGCAATAGCGCAGGCATGCTCAAGCTGATCTTTTCACCCCAAACGCACTACATCCTGGGCGTACACATCATCGGTGAGAACGCCTCCGAACTCATCCACACCGGACAAGCGGTGATGGCGTTGGGCGGCACCGTTGAGTACTTCGTCGACGCCGTGATCAACTATCCAACGCTGAGTGAGTTGTACAAGATCGCGGCGCACAACGGGGTGAACCGGCTAGCGGGAGCGTCGGCCGACGTGTTGGGAGACCTGCCGCAAATAACCTCGGTGGTGGCGCACGAGGAACGGGTCGAAGCTGCCGCCGCGGTTGCGGTCGCGACCCTGCCAGTTACCGGCGCCAACGGCACGGTGGCGCATTAGGGGAGCAGCACCTGGCCCGCCGTTAGGCATTGGAGCGTGCGTACAGCGCATGGTCGCGCACATAGCTAGCCACACCTGGGGGCAGTAGCGCAGCCACGTCATGGCCGGCAGCCAGTTGGTTTCGCACCCACGTCGATGACAGCGTGAGCTCTTCCTGGGTGAGCATATCCAGCGGGAGAAAGCGCACCCGCGAGGCATAGCGAGTATTCTCTGGCCGTCCGAAGAGAGCCGCAAGGTCCGCTTGATCAGCTCCTTCGCGCGGCGCTACCAGAAAGGTGGCGGCAGCAAATAAGCTATCGAGCGCGCTGTCACGATCGTCGTAGTAGCGCCGGTCTAGGATCTGCACGATCTTGTCGAAGCCCACCACGAACGTGAGTGCGCTCGGAGCCAGCACCTGGTGCGTCAGCAGCGCTTGATCCACGTACAGGCCCCGATTCCACACCAGGGCCACTAAGCGCGGCTCGGCACGTGCTTGCAACGCCATCATGGCCAGGCGATGCGCTAGGGGCGCGCCGGTGACCTGCTCCTTGTTCACGGTGCGCACGCTCAAGGCCAACAGCACGCGGTCGAAACTGCCGGTGGCCAGCGCCGCCAGCGCCAGCCCGCTATGGGCGCGGGTGGGTGGGTTGAACGAGCCGGGCAGGATGGCGATTCGCTGGCCTGGTTCACAGGTCCCGCCGAACACCAGCAGCGCTGGCGTCGCTGCACCGGCGACCGCAGAGAGGAGCGCCTCATAGCTCGCGAGCGACTGGCTGTCCACTGCCCTACCTCCGCCCGCCACTAGGCTGACGCACCCGTGTAGTGGCGCAGCGCATACCGCCAGAACCAGGATGCGACCAGGAACAGCACACACGCCAGTGCCACGGTGCCAGCCACACCCAGCGCGTTAAGGTTGCCGGTCACCGCCTCGACCGGCACGGTGGTGGCGAACGCGATGGGCACAATGATGGTCAAGAACCAGCGCATCCAGCCCGGATAAATCGTGACGGGGTACCGACCGGCTTGCAGCATCACGCCGAAGATCACCAGAATATTGTCGGCGCGAACGATCCAAAAGGTGGTGGTGGCCAGCACCAGACAGAAGCTATACACCAGCACCGCCCCGGCGCCCAGCACGATGACGAAGGCCACGGCCTCGGAAGGGTCCCACTGCACGCTCAGCCGCCATAGCGCGCCGGTGATGAGCGCCAGCCCCACCACTGCATCGGACAGCCCCCACACCTCCACCACCCGGACGCTGGCGAGGACCTGGCTGCTCGCCGGCTTCACCAGCATGTAGTCCAGCGTGCCCAGGCGCACGTCTTCCATCACCTTGCCGAAACTAGGCTGGATCAGTGTGTTCCACAACCCACTGAACACAAACCACACCCCCAGCACTGCCACGATCTCCGGAGCGGTCCAGCCGGCCAGCGTGCTGGTGTTACTGAAGATGAGCGCGAGGTTCGCAGCGTTGGTGCCCAGATTGATCAGGGAGCGCAGGACCGCCATAACAAAGTTGGCACGGTACTGCAACTCGAAGGCCAGGTTCACTACGAAGTAGGTGCGCAGCAAGCGCACCAAGCTGATGGCGGTCATGCTTCACGCTCCCACAGCGCCGTAGGCGCGAATGGCCCGCTGCCACACCAAGCGGAAAGCCAGCAGCGCCACGGCGAGCCAGGCGAGTTCAAGGGCGAAGCCCTGCACGATATCGGCAGGCGCGAGGCGCCCCAACGCCAGCTCGGTGGGAAAGGCCACCATACAGCGGAAGGGGAGCACCAACGCCACGGCGTACACCGGTGGCGGCAAGATGGCGAGCGGCATCCAGTACCCAGATAGAAACATCAGCAGCGCGTTGTAGATATCGTTGAACGCACCGATACGTGTGGTCCAGAAGGCGACGCAAGCGAAGGTGTATTCCACGATAAAGCGCATGATGGCGGCCAGAAGCACGGCTGGCAGCGCGAGAAGCAAACTGCCAATGTTAGTGTTCCACACCGGCTGGAACGCGAGGTCGAGCACGACGAAGGTGGGGATCACCGTTGCCAGCGTCACGACCTTGTAGCCAATGTTATCGGCGACAGAGGCGTGGATCGGCAGCAGCGGTTTGAGCAGTTGCGGCGACAGCGTGCCGTTGCGGATCTGAAATTCAAAGTCGAAGTAGACCCAGGTGAACGTCACGTGCTCGACGACCATGGCAACAAGAAAGTAGGCGGCGAAATCGCCGCTGGTGTAGCCGTGTACGGTATTGGCCCCGGCGACGGCCCGCCACACCACAATGGTCATAATGGTGGGGATGAACAGGGTGATCATCCAGATGAGGGCGGCCACGCGATATTGAAACTGCAGCGCAATGCGCGTGCGCATGTACACAGCGTAGACACCGATCATAGCGGTGCGCCCTGTTGAAACACCTGATCGATCACATCCTCGATCGGCGGGTCCTCGATGGTGAGGTCCACCACCGGCAGCTCGGACAGGATGCGCGCGGTGCGCTGGGCGGCTTCATCTTTGGGGATGCGTAAGCGTATCTTGCCCTCCTCGTCAGGCAGCAGTTCACCATAGGTTTGCCAGAATGCCGCTGGCCGCGTGTCGTCCTCCAGGTCCAGCCGTACCAGCTTGAACGGCGCGAGCCGATCGGCCAGGCCACTGAGCGCGCCATCGTACAGGAGGCGCCCCTGGTGGATGACGATCACCCGCTTGGCCAGCGCGGTGACATCGGCCATGTAGTGGCTTGTGAGCAGTACGGTAGCGCCGACGCGCTGGTTGTATTCCCGGATGAAGTTGCGGATGCGCCCCTGCGCGGTCACGTCCAGGCCAATAGTGGGCTCATCGAGGAACAGCACCCGTGGCCGGTGCAACAGTGCGGCAGCAAACTCGCACTTCATGCGCTCGCCCAGTGACAGCTGGCGCACTTGCTTGCCGAGTAGCGCGCTCAAGTCGAGCAACTCCGTGAGTTCGTCCAGGGTCTGCTGGTAGGTCGCCAGCGGCAGCTTGTAGATGGCGCGGTTGATCAGCAGGCTATCGATGGCTGGCAAGTCCCATAGCATCTGCTGGCGCTGCCCCATGACCAACGTCATCTGGCGCAGGTAGTCGTGCGGTCGTTTCCAGGGCGTAAAACCGAGCACAGTAGCGCTGCCCGCATTAGGATGCAGCAGCCCGGCCAGCATCTTGAGTGTGGTGGTCTTGCCAGCGCCATTCGGACCCAGAAAGCCCACCATCTCACCGGGCTCGATCCGGAAGCTCACGTTATCCACCGCACGCACCTCGCGTTGTTTGCGGCGGACCGCCCCGCGCAAGGCAGCGCCCAGGCCACCAGTTCGCTCACCCACTAGGTAGGTTTTGCTGAGCCCTTGCACTACGATGTCATCCACAGAACATGTGTCCCATTCCCCCCACCGCCGAGACTACCACCAGAGGGGTAGCGGCCAAAAGAACCACACAATGCGCAGCACTGTTGGGCCCAAGGGCTTGCCATGCGGGCATAGCGTACCGTATACTAGAACATCAGTTCTAGAAGAACTGCGGATCGGCCGGAAAGGAACCAACGATGACATTCTCAGCACAGCAACTGGACAAGCTCGGCGCCCGCATCGATGAGTCGCGCGTGCACACGCGCATGAAGAACCGCATCGAGTTGCGCTATCTGGAGGGGCACGACGTCATCGAGACGGCCAACGACATCTTCGGCTATCACGCATGGTCGTACAAGGTGACGCGCCTGGAGAACACCGCTGGCGTGTGGATGGCAACGGTACAACTCACGGTCACCTCGCCGGAAGGCGACCTCACGGTGCGTGAGGATGTGGGCGTCGGCTTGCCGTGGGCGTCGCGCGAGCAGGACGTCCCCTCGCTGGACAGCCAGGAAATGGCGATCAAAGGTGCGGTTACCGATGCGTTGAAGCGGGCGCTGCGCACGTTTGGTAATGCTTTCGGTAATAGCTTGTACGACAAGAGCGAGGCCGTTGCGCCGGCGGTGCGGGATGAGCAGCCTCCCGCGCTAGCGATCGCTGGGAACAGCGAAACGGAGCAGCGATCAGAAGCGAATCGCTGCCCTTCCTGTGACCAGCCGATGGTGCTGCGCAATGGCACCACGCGCGACGGGCGGCCGTATAGCGCCTGGTTCTGCTCGTCCAAATGCGGCCAGCAGCCAATCTGGCTGACCAGTCGCAAGGCCAGCTAGCGCGCCTATTCTTTGCCCGGCAGTAGCAGGTCGGTGCCAACGTTGAGGTAGCCGGGGTCATCTATGCGCCAGGCATTGGCTTTGTAGATGACCTCCCACTTCCCCTCATCGCCATATTCGCGCAGCGCGATTTTGCGAAGGGTATCGCCGGGCTGCGACTTGATTGTCTTGCCTTTTGTGGGCGCTTCTTTTTTCTTGCCCAGCCCAAATGGCATGACCGGCTCCTCTCCAACGCGCTGGCCTTTCCGAAACGGCGGCCCGAGCGCACGACGATGGTGCCTGCTGTGCCGGCGTCCGTCCGGAGCACGGTGGCGAGTCTACCAGTGTTAGCCTATACTCGCAAGCGCATCGTGCTCGCGGGCTCCAGCGGCACCACCTGCCCCTGCAGCGTGACCAGCACTCCTACGGTACCCTAGGCGTTTGAACATTGGCAATTAGTGGAGAGAAATAGGTATGGCCCCGGCCGCACAGACCGGTCCGGCTCAAATGAGCAATCAGCGCAAGGCGGTCATCTTCGTCGCCATCATGCTCGCCACCTTCCTGACTGCGATGGAGGCGACGGTGGTGAGCACCGCTATGCCAACGATCATCGGTGACCTGCAAGGTATCAGTCTGTACGCCTGGGTGTTCTCCGCGTACCTACTCGCTTCGACGGCCACAGTGCCGCTGTACGGACGTCTGGCCGACATGATCGGCCGCAAGCCGGTGATGCTGGCAGGCATCTTTGTGTTCCTGGTAGGGTCAGCATTGTCGGGTCAAGCCCGCACGATGCCCGAGCTCATCATCTTTCGCGGGTTGCAGGGCCTGGGTGCTGGGGCTGTTCAACCGATGGTATTCACCATCCTGGGCGATATGTTTACGCTGCAGCAGCGCGCGCGCGTCCAGGGGTTTACCAGTGCGGTGTGGGGCTCGTCGAGCGTGGTTGGGCCCGCTTTGGGGGCCCTGATCACACAGTCCATCGGCTGGCGTTGGGTGTTCTACGTCAACGTGCCATTTGGCACCGTGGCGATGCTGATCCTGTGGCAGGCACTGCAAGAGCATCGCGTCCAGCGGCAGCACGTACTGGATATCCCCGGCGCGGTGGCGCTCACTACTGGCATTTCTTTACTCTTGCTCGGCATGCTCAACGGTGGGCAGCAGGGCACGATCGACCCGCCGTTCATAGCGTTGGGCTTGGTGCTGCTCGCCGTGTTTATCGCCATCGAGATGCGGGCCAAAGAGCCCCTGCTGCCCCTGTCGATCTTCCGGGAGCCCTTCATCGCCGTGCCCTGCATTGCCGGCCTACTGACCGGCGCCGTGCAGTTTGGTATTTCCTCGTATGTGCCACTGTTCGTCCAGGGCGTGCAACTCGGCTCCGCCGGTGATTCGGGGAAGGTGCTAGGGTCGCTGTCTATCGGCTGGCCGCTGGCCTCCTTCATCTCTCCGCGCCTGTTGCTGCGATTCGGCTTCCGGCCGGTGGCCATCATCGGCACAGCGTGCATCAGCATCGGCACCATTTTGTTGCTCGGCTATCAAGTGGGCACGCCAGGATGGTTTATGGTGGCCAACCTGTTCGTGCTGGGCGTCGGGCTGGGCTTTAGCAGCAACGCCTTCCTGTTGGCGGCACAAAACGCGGTCGGTTGGGACCGGCGAGGCGTGGTGACGGCCTCGGTGCAGTTTACGCGCACCATTGGTGGCACCCTGGGCGTGGCCCTGCTGGGCGCCGTGCTCAATGCTGGCATGCGCACCACGCTCGCGGCAGCCGGAACGTCGGACCCTAACGCTATCCTCAACCCGGCCATTCGCAACACGCTACCTGCCTCGGCAGTGCACACAATTCAGGCGGGGCTGTCGTCCGGCCTCCATCAGGTGTACTTGTTGCTGGCCATCGCGGCGGTGCTCGGTGCTGGCGCCGCGCTGTTTTTTCCGGCCGGCAAGGCGACCTCAACGCCACCCGCTGCCCCGCGACGGGAGCCGGAAACGGCCGCTACGCCCGTGCCAGCGGTCACCGCCGAGGCCGTACACTAGCGCGTCAATCTGTTACTGAGCGCCATCGAACACCGTGTGCATGCGTGTGGCTACCTTGTCGAACTCGTCCCAACCCTGGGTGTAGGAATTGTAGACCAGGTGGGCCATACCGATGTGCGCCTCATAGCACTGCAGGCGCCGGGCAAGGGCTGGCACGGCGAGCCCAAGTGCGTCGAAATGGCGGCGAACTTCCTGTTTGAAGTCAATGGTATGCCAGGCTGGAAACCACGGCCACCAGAACGTAAACCAGGCGATGTCGTACAGATAGTCGCCATACATGCCGCAGCCCCAGTCGAACACAGCATTGATGCGTGATCCATCGACCAGCACGTTGTAATGAAGCAGGTCACTATGGATCACGTGGCGGAGCTCGGGCATAGACGGGACAAGTGCCGCAAACCGTTGCAGCATCGAGTCATAGGTGCGCAACCGATCTGGAAAAGCTCGGAGGTTGGCCTTCCAGTCACCGAGCCGGCCGCGCGGGTCATCGTCAGACACCGACAGTAGGGCCGCTTGCCAGCTAGGGGCCATACCATTGCCAGCGGCATCCCATGAGCCGTAGCCATGGCTGCCGCTGACATCCGCCGTGCGCGCGGCATCAAGGGCAGCAAAGAGAGCAGGCAACAGCAGGCGCAACTGTTCGGCGCTGGTGTCGTCGAGAAAGGTGCCGCTGGCCCGCTCGGTGACCGCGTAATAGCCATCCAAAGCTTTCCCTAACTCCACCATGCGGGGGATGGGCAACGCCGCTGAATTCAATGTGGCCGCAAAATGGTCCCTGAGAAAGTCCTCGTCCATGGTGCTGAAGCGAGCGACAAAGTGGCCTTGCTCGCTGTCGAACGCAAACGCTTGCGACCAGTCGCCGCCACTGAGTGGCTTAAGCGCGGAGACAGCGCCAAAGCGTGTGTTCAGAAATGCGCGAGCTTGTTCAACTGAAACCGCCATTGCAGGCTTACCAGGTCCTCTCTTGGGCGCAAGTCCCGCATCAGCGCTTCGCCAGGCCAGTGTACGGGCTCACCGCTGTCAGGCAGCACCTGGTAAGCAATTGCCTTGGGTCCGGCCCACTCGCTACCATTGCCTCCGGCGAAGCGGCTGTCGCGACGCTGGCACTGCTCAGCAGGTAGAGGAATCGTTTGTGAGCTTACCTCCCCTTCACCTTGGCACGCAGCACGCGCGCAGCTTGCTTAACCAGTTGCGTACCGATATCGCCGGCGTGGAACGGCGGACGGCGCGGCACGCCAGCCGCCTGCGGCTATCACCCGACGACCAGGAGCGCATGGCGAGCGCACTGGAAGCGGTTCGTGCGGCCCAACGCACCGTGGAGCGGCTGTTCGACGGCGCGCCGCACCCCAGCGCCTAGGCGAAGAGAGGAAGCACAGTTATGCCCGACAAGAAGCGCATTCTCATTACAGGCGCCGCTGGCCGGATCGGCAGTAGCCTAGTCGATCTCCTGAAGGACCGCTACGAAATTCGCGCCCTGTACCACCACAACATTCCAGCCGAGCCACCGGTCAAGGACTTCGTCATCGCCGACGTCAATAGCTTCGACCAGATGCGAGGCGTGTTGGGTGGCGTCGACGCCATCGTACACATGGCCGCTGACCCCAGCACTCAAGCCACCTGGGAGAGCGTCCTCGCCAACAACATCACGGGCACCTATAACCTCTACGAAGCGGCACGGCAGGCCGGGGTGAAAAAGATCATCTTTGCCACCACCAACCACGTGATGGGCATGTACGACCGCGACGGCGAGTGGCCGATCTATGCTAAGCAACCGGTCCGTCCAGACTCTCTTTATGGCGTATCGAAGGCCTTTGGCGAAGCATTATCGCGACACTACTCTGACCGCTACGGCATGTCGATCATTTGCCTGCGCATCGGCTGGTTCCTGCAGCAACCACACGACGAAATTGCGCTCTGGATGTGGCTCAGTCCGCGCGACTGCGCTCAACTGGTCTGGCGGTCGATCGAGAGCGAACTGCCATTCGGCGTGTTCTACGCGATCTCGGCCAACAGCCGCCGTCACTGGGACATCACCGACACCGTGGAGCAACTCGGCTACCGCCCAGAGGACGACGCCGAACGCTTCGCAGCGGAAATTGAAGCAGCCGGCAAAGCCTAGAATGGATGGGGGGCGCAACCCCTTCTCCGGCGCCCGGGTGCCCCTGGGCGAGCACCCGTCCCCGGTCCCAGGGGCGGGGAGTAAAGCCACGGCGATTACGAGCCTCCCATCGAACTCTCAGATACGGGGACTACACTCCGCGTCTGGCACAACAGTGCCGTATGTGAGTTATTTAGAGAGGGCCAGTGGTGCCAAACACTGTTTCAATACTGGCTGAAAGCAGCGAGACGCAACATCGTGCCACCGAGGATCCTGGAGTAACTGGTAACGCCCGGCTCACCGGGACCGTAGCCATCATCCTCGTGGTACTGCTGGCCGTGTTGGGTGGAACAATACTGAGCATCCATCGTTTGTTGCCGGCACATTTCTTCGTGGGCTTCCTGGTGCTTCCGGTTGTGCTGCTCAAAATGGCGAGTACAGGCTACCGGTTTTTCAGCTACTACCTCGGCAATCCCCGCTATCGTGCCGCCGGGCCGCCCCAGCTCTTTTTGCGCTTGCTCGCTCCGATCGTGGTGCTATCAACGGTGGTGGTCTTTGCAACAGGCATCGAGTTATGGCTCGTGGGGCGTGCCTGGGGTGACGTGTGGCTACGCTTGCACCAGCAGAGTTTTTTCGTGTGGTTTGGCGCAACAGGGCTGCACGTCCTAGGGTACCTGCAACGCGCTCCGGCCTTAGCGCTCGCTGACTTTGCTCCGGGCACGCCGCTGCGCGGACGGGCAAGCCGGCGCTACGCGGCGGGTATAACCATCCTGCTCGGCGTTCTGCTGGCCGTGATTGCTACACAGTGGACGTCCCCGTTTGTCGTGTACGGCGAGCGCTAGGGACGACCCACCGCGACATCACGGTCGGCAAGGTTCGCTACGCTCAGACCTATCATGCCAGGGGCCCACAGGTCGCGCATGCGTCGACGAAGCGCAACGCATGCGTTAACGATGATTGGACTGTCCGGCGCGATACGACCTACACCACCGCTATGCACCGCTCCGGCGAAGGGAATGATGAAACGTGTACCGAACGCTAGGGCCATTGCTGCTTATTGGGCTGCTGGTATTCTTGGCGCCACTTTCACAGGCAGCTCGGGCGGCCGGATCTCTGGCAGGGAAAACAATCGTTCTTGACCCGGGCGAAGGCGGCAGCAATCCCGGCGGTATGTCGGCAGGGGTTACCGAGAAGGCGCTCAACCTGGCGACGGCGCTGGACGCTGGAGCGTTACTTACCAGGCAGGGCGCCCAGGTGCTGTACACCCGTCGTACGGATGCAAGTGTAAGCCTCGCACAACGGGCAGCAATTGCCAATACCGCAGGGGCTGATGCCTTTGTTTCCATTCACGCCAACGCATTTAATGACCCTTCCTATGCGGGAGTGACCACCTTCTACGGAGCACCCTCGGGCTTTGCTGGCTCCGTCACGCGCTCCGCTGGCCTAGTCCAGGATGGCCAGAACCTCGCACAAGCAGTGCAGACGTCGGTACAGCGGCAAACCGGCGCCGTGAACGGTGGTGTGCAGCCAGCTGCCTTCTACGTGTTGGGATATACGCAAATGCCTTCCATCCTCATCGAGACAGGATATATGACCAACCCAGCAGAGTTGCAACGGTTGGAGACCCCCTCCTATCAACAACAGATCGCTTACGGCATCGTGTTGGGCCTCGAACGTTACTTCAACGCGAGCGTGGTACCCAGCACCACCCCTTCGAGTGGAACGACAACTTCCACCACGACAGCCGGTTCGAACTACACGGTGCAGCCAGGTGACACCCTGTCCGGCATTGCACTGCAACTCGGCGTGAACGAGGCCACACTGGCCACCCTGAACGGCCTGAACGCCGTAGACGCGATCTACGCTGGCCAGCGGCTGGTGTTGCCCAACCAGACAGGCACGGCCGCCACGACACCATCGAGCGCTGGAGGCACGACCTACACGGTGCAACCCGGCGACACGGTTTCGGGCATCGCGGTCCGATTCGGCGTCAGTGAGTCCGCGCTGGCATCGCAAAACAAGCTCAATGCAGGCGATGCGATCTACGCCGGCCAGCAACTGGTGCTACCGGATTCGGTAGGCGCCTCGCCGACTCCGCTGACCCCAGGACGCCAGCACACCTATGTCATTCAGCCCGGCGACACCCTCTCGGGCATCGCGGCACAGTTTGGCGTGAGCGAGAACGCGCTAGCAGCACAGAATGGTATCCAGGACCCAAACAGGATTGTGGCTGGTACTACACTCACCGTACCGGCATAAACCCAGTTATAGGCTCGCTCCTCCGTCGATCTGCACGGTCATACCGGTGGCGAGGCTAAAGCCCGAAGCAAGGTCCAGCACGACCTCGCCAATATCGGCAGAGGTGGGCACGCGACCCAGGGGAGTACCGGCGGCTGCCCGCTGCACACGCTCCGACCGGCCGGTATTCCAGGGTGAATCGACCATGCCGGGCGCGATGGCGTTGACGCGTACGTCTGGGGCCATCGCACTGGCGAGCCCTTTGGTCAGCGCAATCACCGCTGCTTTCGAGGCGCCGTACGCAATGCTGCTGCCCTTCCCCGAGAAGCCAGCCATCGAGGCGATGTTGATCACACAGCCCTTGGCAGTGCGTAGGGCTGGGGCGGCTGCACGCGTGCACCAGAACAGGCCCTTGACGTTTACTGCGTAAATGCGGTCCCACTTGTCCTCGGTCATCGATTCGAAGTCAGCCAGGTCAATGAAGAACGTGGTTGCGGCATTGTTGACCAGGATGCCGAGTTTGCCAAAGTGCTGGATATGCTCGCCGATCATGGCGCGCACTCGTGCCTCGTCGGACACGTCTGCCTGGAGCAACATCCCCCTGCTGCCGTGCTTTTCGATGGCCGCCAAGGTATCGCGTGCACCAGCTTCTGATTTGGCATAGTTGATGCCGATACCGGCCGCACCTTCACGCGCAAAGGCGATCGCCGCCGCCTGGCCAATACCGGACGATGCACCGGTGATCAGTGCGACCTTGCCCGCGAGCCGGCCAGCCATCTGTAGAGTCCTTTCGTACACCTGTCCTGTTGTCACCGCATCGATCCGGGCCATCGTAGCACGCAGCGACGCTGCCCCTAGGCGCGCTGCTGAAACGCTCGCCACACCGCCAGCGACATCTGCGCCATGGTGTTGGCAGCCACGACATTGCTCTCGCCAGCACCCGATAGGCACACCAGGACATACGCGCCCTGGCCGCTGTTCACAATGCCGGCATCGTGCACGATGCCGGTGAGCGTGCCGGTCTTGTGGTAGACGTGCGCCTGCTCGGGCAGCAGGAGCGGAATGCGCGTGTTCGACGAACAGCGGCCCAGGTAGTCCACAGCAGCCTCACTCCCTGGCAACTGGCGTTTCCAGATGCACTCGAACAGGTTGGCCAATTCACCAGCGGTGACTGGGTTGCCGTGTGGTGAGCGCAGTGCGGCAAACTCGCCAAACCGCCGGGTGAACCGCGTGTTTTGGATGCCGAGGCTGCGCAGGTTGCTGTTGACCGACTCCATTCCGACCAGTTCGAGCAGGAGGTTGCTCGCCACGTTGTCGCTGAGGTTGATCATCAGCTCGCACAGGTCGCCCACGGTCACGCGAATGCCCTTGTGCAGGTGCACCAGCACACCGCTGCCCAGCTTGGCGTTCTCCTCGTCGTCGACATCGACGGCGATTTCTTCGGTCAGGCGATGCTGGCCAGCCGCCACTTGTCGCAGCGTTTCCACCAGCAGCGCCGTCTTGATGATGCTGGCGCCAGGGAACACACTCTCTGCATTGATGCGTACACCGTCGTCGTGGCGGAGGTCCTTGAACACGATGCCCCACTGCCCGCCGGCTTGCGCGGCGAGCAGGCGCACGTCTTGCTGCAACTGGCGCCAGGGATCGGCGGTTGGTTCAGTATCACCACCATGTGCCGCTGCCATTTCCCGCCTTCCACCCTTCCGGACGAGATGTTACGGGCGCGCTGCGAGCACCTCAGTGCGCACCTGTGCGTAGGCCGCCAGGCCAGGTTGCCATGCAGCGGCGATCGTATCGGCTGACAGGCCAGCATCGATGTCACGGCGAATCGAGCGGTTGCCCAACAGGCGGTCGGCCGGGACCCCATCACGGATCCAAGTAAGGTCGTGGGGGTACATAGCGCGCAGCGTCGTGAGGATGTGCAAGCCGGTGCGCACCGGCCGGTAGGTGGTGCGGTCCAGCAGGTGCAATTGCACGCCGTGACACGTCTCGCCCTGCCACTTAGAGAACGACGGCCGGAAAGGGCAGGCGCGGAAGCGCACGCCGGGCAACTGGAGCCGGTTGAGCTCAGCCGCCAGTGCTCGCGCGTCGATATATGGCGCACCAAATAGCTCGAAGGGACGTGTGGTGCCGCGCCCTTCCGACACGTTGATGCCCTCGATGGGGCAGGTAGCAGCAAACGCCAGGCACGAGTCCAGTGTGGGCAGGTTGGGCGAGGGGTACACCCAGGGTACGCCGGTTTGATCGTAATACCAACCGCGCTGCCAGCCTTGGAGTCCGACCACCGTCAAGTCGCAGCCGATCTGGCCGGCGCGATTGAAGTAGCGGGCGAGCTCGCCAATGGTCAGGCCGTAGCGGATGGGAATGCCAAAGGCACCGACAAACGACGAGACGTCGGGCTCGACCACGGGACCCTCGATGTCCAGGCCGCCCAGTGGATTGGGGCGGTCGAGCACGATCATCGGGATATGCGCCGCGGCAGCGGCTTCCATGCAGTGGGCCATAGTGAACAGGTAGGTGTAGAAGCGCGCACCAGCATCTTGCATGTCGTACACCAGCACGTCGATACCCTGCAGCATCTCCGGTGTAGGCTTTTGGGTAGCGCCGAACAGGCTGTGGATGGGCAACCCAGTCGCGGCATCGGTGGTGGTATGGACGTGCTCACCCGCCTGCGCGTCACCGTGAATGCCATGCTCCGGACCGAACAGCGTCACGAGCTTGGCGCCCGTGCGCGGCAGCGCATCGACGATGCTCTCCAGATCGGCGGTGACGCCGTTGGGGTTACTGATGATGCCCACCTTGTGACCGCGCACCAGATCTTGGCGCTCATCCAGCAAGACAGCAAGTCCGGTGCGCACGCTCACGACGCCGCCCCTGCCACGGCCACTTTGCGACCAACGGTGATGCGGTGGACATAGGTCACGGTGGGTCCAAAGTCGAACTTATAGGGTTCCGCACCGCGCAAGAAATCGAACACGGTGCAGCCCTGGGTGAAGGCCCACTCCATGGTGTAGCCGAAGATGGCCACGCCCACGCTGAACTGGGCGTACTCCGGATCGAGCCCGCTGTTATATCCCCACAGTTCCGAGCCCCAATGGTAGTTGAGCAAGGCGGCCACACGCCGCCCGCCGATCTCGATGAAGTGCAGCGTCACGCCGAGGGCTGCGCCGCTGGCCACGACGTCGAGGAAGAAGGCCCGCATGGCGTCGGTCATGAACGTGGCCTTGTCGTCGTTGCTCAAGATGTGCAGCGCCACGAAATCCTCCGCCGCCTGCTGGAGTACGGCGGGCTCGGTGCCGGCGGCTGTCAGGGTGACGTACTTGAAGCCGCGGCGGTTGGCGGCTTTACGCATCTTGCGCCGCAACTCGTGCCGGTCGTGCTGCGGCAGGCTTTCCAAGTAGGCCTCGAAGCTCTCCGGCAACGGCACGCGCGGGCAGGTTTCCTCCACCTCATCCTTGTGGCACCAGCCATGCTCTTTCGCCAGCGCCGCCACTACGGCTCGCGTGGGGGAGGCGGCTGGGATATCTTGCAGCGTGAGCGTGGACCAGCCTCCGCGGGCGGCGAGCGTGTTGAACAGGGCCGCTGCTACCTCGTGCTCCCGCGTGGGTGCGGCAAGGATATCCAGATAGTCGGCGACCTCGAGGCCGCCGATGATTTGCAGCTCACCCGTGGGCAGGAGCATGAGCGGCGCCAGCCCGACCAGCACACCCGCATCACGAAACGTGTAGATCTGCAAGCGCTCGTTGCTGGCCTGGTGCTGCCACCACAAGCGCTGCCAGATAGGGTGTAAGAAGACGGGGGCGCTAGCTTGCGTCACCAGCGCTTGCCATTCCGCTTCGAGGTGCGCGAAAGCATCCGCCGAATCGAGGAGCACGATCTCCAGCATTAGCTGCGCACTCCAGCAGGGGTGCGCACGCCGGCGGTCTCGAGCACCCGGCGCAACTCTTCGCGATCGGCAGGCGCGACGTTTACCAGCGGTGGACGCACCGGCCCAGCCCGCTTTCCCACGAGTTCCATGGCTTCTTTGACCATCGAGACCTCGTACCCCTTGCGCCGGACGCGCAGGTCGTACAGCCCCTGCACCTTCTGTGCCGTGAGGTCGCGCACACGGGCGAAGTCACCAGCACGGGCCTTCTCGAACAGTTCGATCGCGACCTCCGGCATGAAGTTGGCGATACTCGAAGTGAACCCTTTGGCGCCAGCACTAAAGTAGCCGCCGACCATATCGTCGCCGACGCCGCCGAGCCACAGGAAGCGATCGCCCAGGGCCTGACGCAACCGGCTGAACGCGCGCAAATCACCCTGTCCGTCCTTGAAGGCGATGACATTGGGGATCTGGGCGAGGTCACGCAGCGTCTTGGGGGTGAAGGTCACCCAGTCGCGGCTGTAGGGGAACACACCCAGGCTGGTAGCTTCGGCGATCTGCCGGTAGTAGGCGATGAGCCCCTCAGGATCGGCATTGACGTAATACGGGGGCAGCATAAGGATGCCGTCCGCGCCTTCGGCTTCGGCGTTGCGCGCCAGTTGCCGGCCCAGCACCGTGCCGTAGCCGGTACCAGCAATCACCGGCACACGGCCGCGCACCGCCTGGGCGACGGTTCGCACCACGGCGCGGTGTTCGTCGGGGGTGAGCGAATATAGTTCACCGGTGCCGCCAGCGGCGACCAGTGCGTGGATGCCTGCGGCGACCATCTGCTCACAGTTGTCGTGCAAGGCCGGCAGGTCGAGTTCGAGGGTAGCGGTAAACGGAGTGACGGGGAAAGCGATAACGCCTTCGAGCCGGCTGCGAAGCTCGGCTGGGGACATACTCACAGGGTGTTCCTTCCTGACCTTCTTCTGTTGTCCACACCGTGAGTAGTCTAGCAGCAGGCATTAAGCAGTTGTTACCCAGACCTTGCGGGTGCGTCCTATGTGCAGGCGTCTCGGTTGCTCGCAACGGGAACTCCTCCTGGGGGCGGCCCGAGTGTCCGCATAGTCACCAGAAAGAGGTTGCAGCGATGTCACGGCTCCTGGGCGCCTGTATAGTGCTGTGCGGCTTGTTGCTGCCGTCGCTGCCTGCGCTGACACCCGTGGCGAGCGCCGATAGCTGTAGTTTCGTGCTGGGCTTTGCCACTATCGCCAACGCCATTCCGGAGATCGTGGGGCAGTGCCTGGAGAACGAACAGCACAATCCGGCCAACGGTGATGGCTTGCAGCACA
>JANWJO010000194.1 GCA_025449435.1 Chloroflexota bacterium
GAATCATTGAGGCGAGAGAATTGAAGTGCGAAAGACAGGCTCTCGGTAAGTGTGTACGTATCACCGAATTCTTGGCGCAAGGTATCTTCAAAGTTGTAGAGAAATGCCTGGCACTCACCGAAGATAGTTTCGTCGAGAGTAGGGGCAGACCTATGCTCGATCTTATTCCGTAGACCAACAAAGAATTCGATGTTCTTGAGCTCTGGCCCTTTTCTTGCGTAGTATTCTATTGCGCATTTCTTAAGTTCCCAGGCTCTATAATCGCCGTCTATTTTCTCATAGCGAAAAGGCGGTTTTGATTGCTTGTAGAACGGCTTCGTGCGCCGTAGAAAGAAGATGGCATGAAAGAGGGACGTCCACGCAATGCACATCAATACAATGAATCCATGGGATCGTTCAGCTACTCCTGGTTTGTTGTATGTCTCAACGGCCTGCAATGCGAAATAGCGACATTTCTTTAAGTGCGCTCTTATGATTGGGGACTGTCGTGGCATCAATCCCTTTTCTCGAAGATAGCAGCTAGGGTATGCGTGCGGCCAAGGTGAGAGCTCGGGAGTGGTGCATCGGCACGTCTTTCACAAGGGTAGGGCGTCGAAGATCCGATGTAATCGCTTGTAGGAACAGTCGCGCCAACGGTTGCCATTTCATTCTCCCTAGACTCGCTGACAGCAAACCCGGCCGAGCATGGCTACGCTTGGCATGCTACCGACGGCAAGCCGAAGCATGCTGCCGCCATTGTACAATCTGATGATGACTATGTGTGCTACACATGAACCTATTGCACGTTGAAGCCACGCTGCGATCTAGCGGAACGTGCTATCGTCGCCTACTCGGCACGCGGCAAGCCACATTCGCCATTGCGCACTGCCCTCCGTGCCTGTTCGCTATTCTCCACAGCTCCCGACAATCTCCCATGCCAAGGGGGAACTGTAGGGGGACTGTCCCCGTTCTGCCCCGCTTTTCCGTCAGCCCGGTTCTTCTCTTGGGAACCTTAAGGAGGGGTCCGTCGTTCCCTACCCCGCCAAAATCGCTTCGATCTTCTCTACGGTGCTGTTGTGCAGTTCCACATCGGCCGCCTTGGCGTTCTCGACGACCTGTTCTTCTTTGGTGGCGCCTGCGATCACCGTACTCACCACGTTGTGATGCAGCAGCCAGGCGATCGCTAGTTGCGCCACCGAGCAATTGGCCTCGGCGGCGACCTCACGCAGCTTTTCTACCTTGCCCATGCGCACCTCGTCGAGCTGCTGCGCTCCGCGTGGATTACGTGCGAGCCGGGTGCCTGCTGGCGGCGCCTCGCCAAACTTGTACTTGCCGGTGAGCAGCCCGGAGGCCAGCGGAAAGAACGGGATCACGCCCACGCCCAGGGCGGCGCACGCTGGCAGGAGTTCCTTTTCGACATCCCGCACAAACATGTTGTAGTGCGGCTGCACGGCCACAAATGGCGTCAGGTTGTGCTTGTCCGCCACCCAATTGGCGTGCGCCAGTTGCCACGCGGCGAAGTTGGAGCAGCCAATGTAGCGCACCTTGCCTGCCTTCACCAAGTCATCCAGGGCGCGCATGGTCTCTTCCAGCGGCGTGTTCGGGTCGAACCGGTGCACCTGATAGACGTCAATGAAATCGGTGGCCAGTCGCTTCAAGCTCGCATCACAACCATCCATGATGTGCGACCGCGACGAACCCTCATCGTTGGGACCCGGCCCCATCTTGCTGAACACTTTGGTCATCACGATGGCGTCGTGCCGGCGGCCGGCCAGCGCCTTGCCAATGAATTGCTCCGAAACCCCCTGGCCGTACGAGTCGGCAGTGTCGATGGTGTTAATGCCCTCATCCAGGCACTTGTGTACCACGCGCGCACTCTGCGCCTCGTCGCAGGCCCCGCCAAAGTTATTGGTGCCCAGCCCTACGACCGATACCTTCAACCCGGAGCTACCCAGACGGCGATGCTTCACGTGCCCATGTCCTTCTTCTGCACTACAGCCAGTACCTGGTACAAGCCGCCAAGGTCGTAGTCTAGCATTGCGCTACATACCGATTTCCTTGCCGCACCCTGCCCCACCCCTCATCGCCCAAAGGGCACTCTCCTCCGGCTGCTCGTCTCCCTCGCCAGGGGGGAGTACAGGAGGGGTCGTGACTATCCCACCACGTGGTACACTACCTCTCCGTTTCGCCAAGCGGCGTTGTGGTGTGCTGTGCCCTAGATGGGCTGTGCCGGGCGAACCTTGGTGGCGGAACGTGCAGTCAGAAAGCTGGCCGTCCATGCCCAAAATGAAGTCCCACTCGGGGGCGAGCAAGCGCTTCAAGATCACTGGCACGGGCAAATTCCGCTACCGCAAGGCCTGGCAGAATCACCGCCGCCACAAGACCGCACAAAACCTCAACTTGCTCGGCCGCATGCAAGTCGTCGCTGAAGCCGAGGTGCCTAAGCTCCGCTACGCGATGCCCTACCGCTAAACCGCAGCACACGCAGGAGGAAACGAAATGCCACGTACCAAGCGCGGCGTGCCGGCGCACAAGCGGCACAAGAAGCTCTTAGAGCTCGCTCAAGGCCAGGTCGGCGCCCGCCACCGCTTATTCCGGCCGGCCAATGAAGCGGTCATGCGCTCGCTGTCTTATGCCTACGACGACCGCCGCAAGCGCAAGCGCGACATGCGGGCCCTGTGGATCACGCGCATCAACGCCGCCTGCCGCCTGAAGGACTTCACGTACAGCCAGCTCATCGCCGGCCTTAACAAGGCCCATATCGCCCTCGACCGCAAATCGCTGGCCGAACTCGCCGCGCGCGAGCCTCAAGCGTTTCTTTCCGTCCTCGAGCAAGCCCGAGCGGCGCTGTAGCTGCCTACTCCCTTGCTGCAGTGAGCGGTGATCACCAGCGTTAGCAACGTGCGTGTTCGCCTCCTGCGAAGCCTGGCTGACCGGCGTGACCGAGATCGCGCCGGTCTCTTTCTTGTCGAAGGGCTGCGCGTCGCCCAGGAAGCCGTAGCCGCCGGCGCACCCATCGCAATGGCGCTGTTCGATCCTGATGCCATGCAGGCCACCCCCCAACGGCAGCAACTCCTGGTCGCGCTTGAAGCGCGCGCCCAATGGATGGAGCCCGCCTCCTCGCACGTCATCGAAGCGATCAGCGATGTGCAGCACGATCAAGGCATCATCCTCGCCGTTCCCTTCGACCGGCCCGCTCCACCCCGCCAGCGGCTGCTGCCGGGCAACCTCGCCACCTGCTCGCTCGTCCTCGATGCCGTGGCGGACCCTGGCAACATGGGCACCGTGTTACGCATCGCCCGCACTGCCGGCGTGGGCGCCGTCTACATCAGTCAGGGTTCTGTTGACCCGTTTGCACCCAAGGTCGTGCGTGCAGCCGCTGGCGCGCACTTCTGGCTGCCTATCTATCCCGGCTTCACCTGGTCCAATGCTGGCGACGTACTCCCTGCTGGCACGCGAGTCCTGGCCGACGCCACTGGTGGCCAGGCGTACTGGCATCTGGATTGGACTCGCCCAGCCACGCTGATCGTCAGCAATGAAGCCCACGGCGCCACTCCAGCTGCCCACCGCGCCGCCACCACCCGCGTGCGCATCCCCATGCCCGGCGGCGGTGAGTCGCTCAACGTCGCGGCCGCAACCAGTATCCTGCTCTACGAAGCCGTACGGCAGCGAAGCATTGAAGCAGGCAAAACATGACCGGGTCGCTCGACGGCGCACGTGTCGCCCTAGTACACGACTATCTCAACCAGATGGGCGGTGCGGAGCAGGTGCTCGAGGTGTTCCACCAAGTCTTTCCCAACGCTCCCATCTACACCAGCGTCTACGACCCGGCGGCCATGCCCGCCTCGTTCGCCCACATGGACATCCGCACCAGCTTCATGCAGCGCATCTCTCCAAAGCGTGAGATCGCCTACAAACTGGTTCCGCTCTTCCCCATCGCCTTCGAGCGCTTTGACCTGCGCGATTATGACCTCGTCCTCAGCAGCACCACCACCTTCGCCAAAGGCGTGCTCACCCGCCCCTACACCGTCCACGTGTGCTACTGCAACACGCCATTCCGTTACCTGTGGATGTACCAGGAATATCTGGAAAACGCCCACGTCGGCCGCTACCTTGAAGCCGCGCTGTCCGCCGTGGCGGTCCCCTTGCGCGTGTGGGACTTCGCCGCCGCCCAACGCGTGGACCACTATCTCGCGGGCTCGCACAATGCTGCCGCCCGTATCCGCAAGTACTACCGCCGCGATGCTGAGGTGCTGCATTCGCCAGTCGAAGCCAGCGCCATGCCACTAGGCACGGGTACCGGCGACTTCTACTTGATTGCCGGCCGCCATCAAGCCTACAAGCGCATCGACCTCGCTATCGAAGCCTGTAACCAATTAGGGCGCCGGCTCGTCATCACCGGCAGCGGCCCCGATACCGACCGTCTCAAGGCTCAAGCAGGTCCCACCATCGAGTTCGCCGGCCACGTGCCGTTGGAGCAACTCCGCCAGCTGTTCAGCCAGTGCCGTGCTCTTCTATGGCCTGGCGTGGAAGACTATGGCATCGCGCCGGTGGAAGCCCAAGCCGCCGGCCGTCCCGTCGTCGCCCTCGCACGTGGCGGCGTACTGGAAACCGTCATCGACGGCCAGACCGGCGTCTTCTTTGCCGATCAAACCGCCGCCTGCCTCGCCCGCGCCATCCAGAAATGTGAAACCCTGGAATTCGATCCGCGCGTTCTCCGTGCCCATGCCATGCAGTTCGACACCGCCCAGTTCAAAACTAAGCTCCTCGCCAGCCTCGACACGGCGCTTCAACTCAACGCCTAACGTTGTGCTCGTTCCCCGCCCCTCCCCGGCAAGCTAGGGCGGGGGTCGGGTTCTTGGGTCAGGGGAGAGGTCTCCTGTTCATCCTGCCCATCTTGCCCTTCCTGGACGTGCATACTGCCATACAACGCTGTGTGCGTGGGCCACGCTGGCCCAGCAACGATGAAGGGTAGTTCCACCTGTGAGCAGATCGTGCCAGGTGTGTAACCATCCGCAGCGAGACGTCATCGAGCAGATGGTGCGCGATGGCCACGCCATGTCGGCGGTCGAACGGCAGTACGGTCTTTCGCGTGGCAAGTTCTGGTACCACAAGACGCATCACCACCCGGCAGGGCTCGCCGGACCCAACCCTGGGGCCCAATTGTTCCTGGAAATGGTATCCCTGCAGCATCGCACGCTACGCCTCCTCCAGCAAGCCGAGGAAGCTGGCCAGACCGACGTCGCCTTGCGCGCCGTACGTGAAGTGCGCCAGAACCTCACCCTGTTCGGTCGCCTGGTCGAGCTCGCACGATCTGCTGCTCCCACCGAGGTCGTCACCAGTGCCGAATGGCTCCAGCTACGCTCCGCCATCTTGGAGAAGCTCACCAGCCATCCGCAGGCGCGCGACGACGTGCTCGCCGGTCTCGACGCACTCGAAGCCCACTATGCACCTACGCCGTGACCTGCTCACGGTCCTCGACCCGGCGCGCTTCGCCGCCACCGCCGGGCTGCTGTGTGACCCCTGGCAGCAGCAAGTGTTGCGCAGCAGCGGCAACCTGCTGCTGTGTTGCAGCCGGCAGAGTGGCAAGAGCACCGTCAGCGCCATGCTGGCCGCCTACACTGCCGTCACCCGGCCGCGTGCGCTCATCCTACTCATCAGCCCATCCCAGCGCCAAAGCGCCGAACTGCTGCTCAAGTGCGGGGCAGCGTTGCGCACGGCCCATACAGCACCGCGCTCAAGCACACAGAACGCGCTGCGGCTCACGCTCGCCAACGGCAGCCGCATTGTGAGTCTGCCTGGACGCAACGACACCATTCGCGGCTACAGCGGCGTTTCTCTTCTGGTCATCGATGAAGCCGCGTGGGTGCCCGACGACCTGTATTACGCCGTCCGCCCCATGCTCGCGGTCAGCAATGGCCGTATCATCGCCATGAGCACGCCGCACGGCACGCGTGGTTGGTTCTTTGAAGCCTGGTCCGGCAGCGAAGCCTGGGAACGTATCGCCGTGCCCGCCAGCGCCTGCCCGCGCATCTCACCGGAGTTCCTCGCCGAGGAACAGCGCACACTCGGACACTGGTGGTTCGCCCAGGAATATGAATGTCAGTTCCTTGCGGCCCGTAGCGAGGTGTTCCGCCCAGAAGATATCGCACGCGCCCAACACCACGAGGTCGAGCCGTGGCCATTGTCACCATCGGTATAGACGTTGGGCAGCGCCGCGACCCTACCGCCGTCTGCGTCGTCGAGCGTCTTCCGCCAACCGGCCCGCAGGCCGCCGATAGCTACGCCGTGCGTTGGATCGAGCGCGTGCCACTGGGCGCTACCTACCCAACCATCGTCAACCGCGTTGCACTGCTCAGCAACCAAACCCAAGGGCTCGCACGCAGCACGCCGCACCTCTACGTCGATGCCACCGGCGTGGGCGCGCCGTTCGTGGACTTGCTGCGCGCGGCGCTGCCGGCTTTCCCGTTGACGCCGGTCTTCTTCGTCGCCGGCGACCACCGCACGCTCACCGACCGTGGTGAGCTGCGCCTGGGCAAAGCCTGGATGGTGAGCAGGCTGCAAAGTCTCCTCCAACAGGGGACCCTCCACCTCGGCCACACCAGCAGCGCTGTCGAACTTGTTGATGAACTCCTGCACTACGAACTGCGTGCGGGCCCCGAATCCGACCGCTACGGCACCTTCGCCAGCCACCGGCACGACGACCTTGTCACCGCTCTCGGCCTCGCCGTCCAACCGCCGGTCGCCTCCCACCTCAACCTGCTCGACTACTACCGCCAGTCGCTCCCATAGTCGCTGCACCTGCTCGTCATTCCACCTATGACCATGAGGCGGTGCCCGTTCAACAGCAGCGGGGCGCATGTCCTAATAGCACCGTAACGACTGGGAAGTGCGGGCTAGGCCGGATCGTCTGGGGCAAACCGACATATCAAGCTCACCAGAAGATCCGCCTCGCGTGTAGTTGTGACTCTCAGGCTACGGCTGGTAGCGCGCCACCAGCAGCACACGGTGAGGAGAGCACAATGAAGCGCCTGGTCATCGGCGGCCTGATGGTCACCTTACTTGCCGGATGTGGCGGGTCTGCGGCCGCCAACGCCTCTGGCACACCCACCGCCACGCCGCTCCCAATGACGCTGGCCGTTGTGGCCGACACCACCTCAACGGCGTCCACTGATGCCGGCGCGTCCATCGCCACCGTGGATACCGCCTCGGCAGCTCCGGCTGCATTGCAGTCCACCGCCGCAACCACCACAACCTCGCCCGCTCCCGCGGCTGCGCCCGCCCCAGCTCCTGCCTCCACCGACACTGGGTCCAGCCTCGTGGTCAAGGGCACGGGCACATCGGGACTCAAGCTACGCGCAACGCCCAACGGCAGCGTGCTCAAGCTCCTACCGGAAGGCAGCGCCGTCACGAGTCTCGGCGCTCAACAAGCCGCCGGTAACTACACTTGGGTGAAGGTCAAGACCTCCGACGGCGCCACTGGCTGGGTCGCCACCGCCTACCTCGCCGCCGGCAAGTAGCGCGAGGCTCGTCGTGCCGGGTTACGGACCTCACCCCCAACCCCTCCCCTAAAGCGGGAGGGGTTGGGGGTGAGGTCCGTTACTGCGGTGGCTGGTACGACGCGCCATCAAATAGCGGCGAGTCACCCGCCAGGTCGGAGCCACGCAGCACGTGTGCGCCACCCCACACGAGCACCTCATCGCCCGTCCATGACACGTTCAACGCCGCCCGTGACGTCAACACACTATCTGGCAGCGCTGTCCACGTATTGGCGCTCACGTCGTAACGCGCGCCGTCCTTCAGCGAGCCCGCTGAGGGGTCCGGCCCGCCGGCCGTATACGTCAACCCACCCCAGACGTAGAGCTCCCCGCCGTGCCCATTCGCTCCTGCGGCGAACGCAGTACCAGCCGCTGTCCGGCCCACCGGCGCGGATTGCGTGCTCATTGCGCTCCAGGTGCCCTTCTCCGGGTCGTACAGGCCGCCCGTGTTGAGCGCTTCTTTGGCCGTCGCCCCACCCCAGATCAGCATCGCCGAGCCGGTCCAAAAGGCACTCTGCCCAAAGCGTGGTGCGGGAGCGCCAGCCGTCGGGATCGCCGTCCACTGGTTCGTCTTGGGGTCGTACGCCGTCCCAGAGTTCGACGCCGAAGCGGTCGTGCCTTGTCCAATCACGCCGCCCCACACGATCATGACCGTACCTGTCCACACCGTCGAAAAGCTGGTACGCGCGGCGGGCGCGTGGACATCCGAGAGCTTCCGCCACATATTGGTGGTGGGGTTATAGGCTGCGCCTTCAGACACCTCTTGTGGTGTCTTCCCTGGTATCAACCCGCCCCACACCAGCATCTCGCTGCCTGTCCACACCGCTTCCTGTCCCAGTTGCGCCGGTAGCGGTGAATTGGCGATGGGTTGCCAGCTATCTGTGCTCGGGTCGTACATGGCGCCCGAAGTGGCCGGCTCTTCGGATGTCGCTGTCCACAGCCCACCGCCGTACACGATGGCCTTGGTTCCCGTCCACACGGCAACGGCATTGGCTCGCGTCGACGGCGCGTGTACGGCACTCAAGTGCCGCCACGACTTGGTAGTGGGGTTATAGGCCACGTTGGCGCTTCGCGGCGGGTCGCTGGCTGTTTCCCCGAAGATCAAGAACTCGTGCCCCGTCCACAGCGTGCTGGAAAACAGCCCCGGCACCGGATCGGGCACCGTGGGCAACTGGCTCCAGGTGCCCACAGTGGCGTCTCCTGAGGACGTGGCCGGCGCCAGGATGTGCGCTACCGTCGATTGGAAGAGCGACGAGGGAATGGCAAACGCCTCATTGGCGGCATCAGTGCGCTTCCAGGTCGCGATGCCCACGACTTCCCCACGGTCGTTGAGCACTGGTCCGCCACTATTGCCCGGGTTGATCGCTGCGTCGGTCTGGATGTAACTGATACCGTTATACGTCCGCCGGCCGGACAGCAAGCCCGCCGTGATCGACGGGTCGCCCTTCATTCCTTCCGCGAACCCGATGACATACAGTTTGTCGCCCGGACTCAGCGCATCCGCATCGCCAACGTTGAGCGGCGTCAAGTCGATATTTTCGGCCACCGCCACCAGCGCCAGATCAATGTCCGCGTCGCCGCCGATCACCACGCCTTTGTGCTGGATTTTGTCTGGAGTAATCACCGTGACCGTACCGTGGCCGTTTACCACGTGCTGGTTGGTCAGGAACAACTCCTGGAAGCCCGCATCCTTATAGAACCAGCCAGTGCCCAAGCCATCTGGTGTCTCGATCGTCACGATGTCACCAACAGTCTGCTTGTAGATCTGGCTGGGATCGATCACTGGTAAGGGTGTCGCTGTTGGTTGGGCGGTCGGTACCGCTGTCGCAGTCGCTGTGGCCGCTGGCACCGTCAGAATCGACGGCGCGGGCGTCACGGTGGCGATCTCATCGGAAGAAGCAGAAGCCGCAGCCATGGTTCCCTGCAGCTTCAGAAACGCGAACCCACCCGCTAACAAGGCCACCACCACA
>JANWJO010000195.1 GCA_025449435.1 Chloroflexota bacterium
AGCCGACGAGTTGCTCAGCGTGACCGATGGCACCAACTTGAGCACCACCCTAGCCTGGGTCCAGTCCACCGTCCCCGACTACCTGGATGGTCGCCCTGTGCTGTTCTTCTCCACCTTCCTGCACACCGTCCCCGCCAGCGCCGCCTTCCCCTTGGGTGGTGACCCTGGGTTGCTGCCGGACAGTGACCTGGAGCTGTGGGGACTGCCCACCAGCGCTCCCCTGGTGGATGCTACCAACAGTGGCTTTGTGTTCCTGCGCTGGCAGCGGGGAGTGATGCTGTATGACCAAAGTTGTGCGTGCACCCAAGGTGTGCTGCTGGGAGATTACTTGAAAGGCATTCTCACCGGCGCCAGCCTGCCGCCAGACCTGGCGCAGGAAGCCGCGACGAGCCCACTACTCGACCAGTACGACCCCAGTGCGCCCAGCTGGGTACATAACCCCACACTGCTCCCGGGCACCGACTTCACCCACGCCTTCGACCATGAGTGAACAAGCTTAACCATCGAACAATACAGCCGCTCGCCGTAGGCACCCGCAGCCTGATCCGTACCGACTTGGTCAGCATCCGCATGCCAGCCCCTCCCCCCGACCCCTCTCGCGTATTGCCGCCGTCGCTCACCTTTGCTATGCTTGCCTGCGTAGCAAACGCACCAGGTGAGGAGAACGAGGCGCGATGTACCTTGGCTACAGCACCTGGGGCATGCCCACCGTCCCGATCGACACCGCTGTGCAGCACTGCGCCGCATTGGGGTTCGATGGCCTGGAGCTCACCGTCATCCCCAACTGGAGCACCGAGCTGTCCACGCTCACCCCAGCAGAACGTACGCGCATCCGCGACCTGTACCGACGGCATAACCTGGCCATTCCGGCGGTGGCAGGCCACCGCAACCCCATGGAAGAAGACCCGGATCGCCTAGCCGATAACCTGCGCCGGCTGCACGGCGCGGCAGATCTGTGCGCCCAACTCACCATCGACGGCCACACCCCGCCGCTCAACACCACGGTGGGCGGTAAACCGGAAGACTGGAATCGCCTGCGCCACTTGCTGGTGGAACGCATCGCGGCGCTAGCGGCCACCACCGGTGAGCGCGGCGTGCGCCTGGCCATCGAGCCGCACGTGGGCTCCCTTCTGGATACGCCGGAGCGCGTGCTGTGGCTCGTGCAGCAAGTGCAATCGCCCCACCTGGGCATTAACTTCGACATCAGCCACTTCAACGTGATGGGCTTTACCATCGAGCAGTCGGTGCCGGCCCTCGCGCCGCTGGCCATCCACACCCACATCAAAGACGAGCGAGGCGTGGTGCCCAATTACGAATTCCTGATTCCGGGAGAAGGCGAATTCGACTACGCGCATTACCTCCAGGCGATGCACACTGCTGGGTATAACGGCTTCATCACGGTGGAGATCAGCCTCATGGTGCAGCGCCGAGCCAGCTACGACCCGCTGGCCGCCGCCACACAGTCGTACAGCGTGGTCAACGCGGCGTTTGCAGCGGCTGGCATCGAGCGCTCGCGGCGTAGCGCCACCGCGAACAGCTAAGCACAAGGAAGGACCCTACTAAATGGCAGAGCAACCCATCCGCATTGGTATCGTCGGTGCTGGCGGCATCGTGCGCACGCGCCACGTGCCGGGCTTGCGCAAGGTGCCAGGCGTCACGCTGGCGGCGGTGAGCAATAGCACGCCGGAGAGCACAGCCCGTGCGGCAGCCGAATATGGCATCACGCGCCCGTTCGACCGGTGGGAAGACCTGGTGCAATGGGATGGCATCGACGCCGTGGTGATTGGCACGCCACCGTTGTTTCACAAGCAGGTGTCCATTGCCGCGCTGGATGCTGGCAAGCATGTGTTCTGCCAGGCGCGCATGGCGCTCAACGCCGCCGACGCCCGTGCCATGCTGGCGCGCTCGCAACGCTCCGACCGCACCACCATGCTGTGCGCGCCACCCCACTACATGCGCGGGGACAGGCTGATGCGCCGGTTGATCAACGATGGCTATATCGGCGATCTGTGGCATCTGAACGTGCGCATGTATAGCGAAGAGTACGCCAACCAGCAAGCGCCCTTGCACTGGCGGCAGATTGGCCGCATCTCCGGCGTGAACACCCTGGTTGTGGGGATGATGGCGGAGGTCACCAACCAGTGGGTGGGTGGCGCTAAGCGCGTGATGGCCCAAGCGTTCACGGCCACGCCGGAGCGCCACCTCGCCGGTGGCGGCACGGGCAAGGTAGAGCGGCCGGATGCCATTACTGTGGCTGCCGAGATGGCGCGCGGCGGCCTGGGTACGTTCCTGTTCAGCGGGATCGCCCGCCACCACGGACTCAACCAGGTGGAACTGTATGGCAGTCACGGCGCCCTCAAGTACGAATATCAGCCCGACAAGATCTACGGCGCCAAGGTGGGCGATCAACTCCAGGAGATACCGATCATTCCTAAAGAAGAACGCCACTGGACCGTCGAGGCCGATTTCATCGCAGCGATACGCAGCGGCAACCGCACACCAGAAACGTCGTTCAGCCAGGGCGTGTACTACATGGACTTCACCGAGGGCGTCTTCCGCTCGTCCGACACGGGCACCGCCGTCGATCTCCCGCTCGCCTAGGTGACAGCACACAACGCCGCTGCGCACGTGGGGCCGGTCGCCTTGCTCGGCTCCGGCGAGTACACGCCGGCCATGAACGAGGTGGACCGCTTCCTGCTGGACATGGCCGCTGGTGCTGGGCCTTACCGCGTCGCCTTGCTCCCCACCGCCAGTGGACTGGAGGATGGTAGCCCGGCGCGCTGGAACGCGCTGGGTGTGCGGCACTTTGAAGCACTGGGCGTGCGCGACATCGTGCCCAGCGCTATCATCGACCGCTCAGGCGCCACGGACCCGGCGAACGCACAGGCACTCGCAGGCTGCTCCCTGTATTACCTATCGGGCGGGAACCCGCGCCACGTCATCGACTCCCTGGGCGGCACACCATCTTGGGAAGCCATCCTGACAGCGCACCAGCATGGCGCGGCGGTGGCCGGTTGTAGCGCTGGGGCCATGGCCATGAACGCCTACACGGTGTCGGTACGCCAGTTGCGCACCACCGGCCAGGGGTCGTGGAGCCCGTCATTAGGGCTCGTGCCCAACGTGGTGGTGCTACCGCACTTCGACCGTATGGCCGGGTTCGTGGGCGAAGGCGCCGTGCGCGACCTCCTGAGCCAGGTACCCGACGGCTGCACGGTGGTGGGCATCGACGAAGATACTGCTCTGGTGCGGATCAAATTGCCAAACGTAGGTCTCGCCCGCTGGCGCGTGATGGGCCGGCAGTGTGTCACCATCTTTGAGCACGGCCAGGCCCGCGAGCGAGTGTCCAATGGGCAAGAGATCGACCTGTAACGAACTGCTCGGAAGAGCCTACCCTCGCAGGCACTGGGCAACTGTGCAGACAGGCGCTGTGCACGGATACTATGGGTAGTCGCGTACCTTGCGAGAAAGGCCGCTCCACCCCTGACCACCCGGCTGGCGCGCTACCGGTATGCCCTGCGCATCGCGACGCTGCTCAGCGCCGCGTCGCTTGTTGCCGCGGCGTGCAGTGCGGTGGTGACGCCGCCCAACGCCGAGGTGCTGGTTGCGGCCACGCAAGCAACCGCTGCCAAGAGTGCTGCAACGGCCGCCGTGCCAGCCCAGCGCACAACCACATTAACGGCAGCCGGTGCGACAACCTCGACAGCGCTTGCGGCGGCGACCATCACGACAACCACCGCAACAGCAACGAGCACCACGAAGCAAACTGCCACCGACGCGCCGGAGTCACTCACTGCCTTCTGGGGACGCATCCACCAACTCATGTTCGTGCCGGCCATCGACAACTTGACGCCCTTGCCGGCCAGCCAGCGCGACGACGCGCTGTTTGGCGTAGCCGATGCCTTGAGCACGGGGGACGCTTCAGCGCCGGTACTGCGTGGCATGGGCGCCAGCGTGGATCGCGTCGAGCTGCGCTGGGATGTGCTGGAGCCCGCACCGGGCGTGTACGACTTCGCCGACTTTGACCAAACGCTCAAGCTCAACGAACAGTTGGGGTTCACGGTGCTGGCCGTCGTCGATGGTTCGCCGCAATGGGCGGTGCCAGCGGGATCGCCGCACGGTAACTCGCCGCCGGCTGGCCTGGACCAGCCAGTGTATCTAGCCGATGGAACCGTCAACCCTGCCAACCTGTGGGCGAGCTTCCTGGCCACCGTAGTTGCCCGCTATGGCACGCGCATCGCCGATTGGGAGATCTGGAACGAGCCCGACACACAAGACTTTTGGAACGGCTCGCCACAGCAATACGCCCGCCTGCTCGACGTAGCCCATACGGTGCTGACGCGCAGGGAGCCGGGTACACACGTGCTGTCTGGCGGCATGGCCTTCGGCGATAGCGTGTTCCTGAGCCAGGTCGTCGATGCGTTATGCCCGCACGGGCCCTGCTCGGACGGATTCCCCCGCGACATCGCTTGGCACGTGTACGACAACCCGCTCGACATCCCCAAGCTGGTGAGCCTCACGCGGGTGATCTTGCAGATGCATAACGTGACGCCAGCGGTGTGGATTACCGAGTCCAACGTGCCGGTGATCGACCCACAGGCGCCTGGCGATGCTGTGGTGGGTCCGGATTCGGTGACCCTAGCACAGCAGGCGGCGTTTGTGCTGCAAGCCTATGTGCTGGCACGCCAGGCCGGTGTGCACACACTGATGGTCTACCGCGCCGCCGACGTGGACGATCGCGGCCACTATTGGGGCTTGCTGCGCCGCGACTTCACAGCTCGTCCGGCGTTACTGGCCTATCGCACGGCCGCCCAATGGCTCAGCGGCACGCGCCCCCTCGGCTTCACCCAATCTGTTGCAGGCGTCACCTATGCCGCTTTCTGCGGCAGTGCAGGCCGGGTGGATGTGCTGTGGAATAGCGCTCCGGCGGCTACCGTGGTGATGCTACCCTACGTGGCCACAGGTGCCGAGCGCATCAGCATCGCGGGCGACGTGCAGCCACTCGACATCACTGCCGGGCTGGCACATGTGGTGTTGCCCGCGACGGCTCCAGGCACGACCAACACGGTGCCACTCGGTTCGCCCGTAATCATTGCCTCGCCCGGCGGGTGCACTTCAAACCCCACCCCCAGCCCTTCCCCAGCAAGCTAGCGGGGGAAGGGGGGGTTCGCCATTCCCCTAAATCAGTAATGTCAATGCGTGAGTTATATCTCTTGACATCAGAGTTGATCTTCCGTATAGTTGCTGCGTTCGATGTGGAATAGCCCAAGCGGGATATATGGATGAGAGATGCCAAGGATGTCGCACAGTCCGCTTGCCGTTACGGTGCTCAACTTGCTGTGCGAGCGACCCATGCACCCCTACGAAATGCAACGGCTGATTCGCGAGCGCCATTTGGATGCGGTGCTGAAGCTCAACAGCGGATCGCTGTATCACGCTATCGACCACCTCGCGGCTAGCGAGTTCATCGAGGCGCAGGAGACGCAACGCGAAGGCCGCCGGCCGGAACGCACCGTGTATGCCATCACCGACGCCGGTCGTGACGAGTTCCTGGCCTGGCTCAGCGACGCCCTTGCTCTACCCCTGCCGGAGTACCCACGCTTCGCCGCCGCGCTCGCCTTCCTCGGCCACATCGATCCTGCAGAGGCGGTCCGGCTCCTGCATCATCGCGTCCTCAGCTTGCAAGCCCACATGGCTGCTTCCGACACGGTGATGCGTGGCATCGGCGAGCAGGGAATTCACCGCATCCACCTCCTAGAAGAAGAATATGCCCAAGTATTGCGCCGCGCCGAAGCAGAGTGGCTACGCAACCTGATCGCCGTCATCAATGACGGTTCGCTTGATGGTATGGCCATCTGGCTCGAACACATCCGCTGCGCCAGTGGCGCGAGTTTATCACCCGCCGCGAAGAGGGAGGACGCCGTGCGACACTGATCACCGGTCTCCGCCGCCACTGTGCCAGCAGCACGGCGGAGACCGCTCGTTCCGGCAAGGCAACCGCGACGCGGCCCCTCGCGCATGGAGCGCATTCTCATGATAGCGAAGGAGCCTGTCGCCGCACAGTCCGGCCATGTGCGGCCAGGACTGCTCAAGCACCAAGTAGCAGAATAGGACTCCTCGCTCATGGCCGGACAGCCAGCGCAACGAGCGATCAATCCCTGGGCCATTATGGCGGTCCTCAGCCTGGGGATGTTTATGACGCTCCTCGACCTCACCATCGTCAACATCGCCATCCCCAATATGGTGGATGGACTCCACGCCTCGCTGGACCAAATCCTGTGGGTACTCAACGCCTACAGCCTGGTGTATGCGGTGTTGCTCATTACCTCCGCCCGGCTCGGCGACATCTTCGGCCCACGCAAGCTATTCATGCTGGGCATGGCCGTGTTCACGCTCGCCTCAGCGGGTAGTGGCCTCGCGCAAACTCCGTTAGAACTCATCCTGGCCCGCGCCGTGCAAGGGCTTGGCGCGGCATTGCTAGCGCCACAGTCACTTCCCTTTGC
>JANWJO010000196.1 GCA_025449435.1 Chloroflexota bacterium
CCTGGGAGCGCTTGCCGCTCGTGACCAACGAACTCGAAACACCCCTCTTAATAGTGGATCAAGGGCAGCAGCACGCGCAGGGCTCGCTGCGTGCGGCGTGGGAGCACTTCGACGCGCCGGAGCCGTGAGCCGTGTTCCGGAGACATCGCGTCCTTCCGACGGTCCCAGCCGGCGCAGGCCGGCTTGGTCCGTGGGAGCCCGACACTTTGAGTGTCCGGGCTTCCCTGCCTCGTGTCCTCTGGGCGCGATCGGCGGTGGGGTTCGTGACCTGTCCTCCTCAACCCCTGCCAATGAGCAGGTACGCTGTTCCCTGCTACGGAGGAACCACCACATGAGCAACTGGCTCACCCTGTTCGATGGCACCAGCCTGGATGGCTGGCAAGCCGCCGGACCCAGCACCTGGCAACTCGCCAGCGCTGTGGCCCTGCGTCCCGACGATCCTCACTACCTCACCATCACCCCTGGCCAGGGCCTGCTGGTCAACGGCCCCGACGGCCGCACCAGCGACATCCGCACCAGCGCGACGTTCGGGAGCTGCGAGTTGCACGTGGAGTTCTGCGTCTCCGCCAAATCCAACTCCGGTGTGTACTTGCTCGGCCAGTATGAGATCCAGATCCTCGATAGCTGGGGCACACCGGATAGCGAACTGGTGTTTGGCACCTGTGGCGGCATCTATGCCCGCTGGATCGACGAGACCAAGTCGTCCTACGACGGCCATGCGCCGCGCACCAACGCCTCCCGCCGCCCGGGCGAATGGCAGTCGTTCGACGTGCTGTTCCACGCGCCGGAGTTCGACGCCAGCGGCCACCAGCTCACCCGCGCCCGCTTCGAGCGCGTGGTACACAACGGCATCGTGATCCACGAACACTTCACCTGCAGCGGGCCGACGCGTGGCGCCTGGCAGCCCCACGACATCCCCACTGGTCCCCTCCGCCTGCAGGGCGATCACGGGCCAGTGGCCTTCCGCAACGTGCGTCTGCGCCCACTAGCGGACGTGTGAGGGGAGTCGCACCCCATCCCCCCTCCCATCGCCCAAAGGGCACCCGGTTCTCCCGGGGTAGGGAGTAGGTACGTAGCACGAGCGGCCCCTGTCGTGCCTTCGCACCCACTACTATTCACCTATTTGTCACGTGGGCGTAACCATACTGGACGCTCAGGCTACGCTGAGATGGCTGGGGAGGGCACCAATGTCATGGTCCGTGTAAGCCGCTGGTGCGGCGCGTTCGCTTTCGTGCTGGTTCCACTATTCAGCGCGGCCATCACCCAAGCCGCGCCTCTGCCTGCGAGCACGCCGCCACACACGGTTGCCGGCCATGCCACGCCCGCCCTCCTCACGCCACCCAGCTTGCCCCAAGCGCTCAGCGGCGCCGCCATAGCTGCCGGCAGCGATGGCACCCTGTACGCGATCGGCGGCGTGGCGGCATCGGCCCCCACCAGCACCGTGTATTCCTTCAACCCTGGCAGCAACACCAGCTGGCAGACGTCCGCGCCCACATTACCTGTGCCCCTGGCCAGTGCTGCTGCCGCCACCGGCAGCGATGGCACCATCTATACGTTCGGCGGCTGTATCGCCAATCCCTGTGCCGGACCCGACGTCACCGCTGCCGTGTATGCGTACAAGCCAGGCAGTACCACCAGCTGGCAAACCTCCACGCCGGCGCTGCCGCACGCGCTGTTCGGCGCTGCGGCGACCACAGGGAGCGATGGCACGCTGTATGTCATCGGTGGCGCCATAGGAGCGTCGCCCTCCAATCAAGTGTTTGCGTTTAAACCCGGCACCAGCACCAAGTGGCAGACGCTCACGGCCACCTTGCCCCTGGCGACCGGCGGCCTGGCCGCTACCACCGGGAGCGATGGCACCTTGTACGCCCTTGGTGGCTGCACGGCCAATCCGTGCTCTACCTCATCCAGCCTGTCCAGCGCGGTTTACTGGTACAAGCCAGGCAGCAGCACCACCTGGCAGACGCTCGCTGCGGCCCTTCCCCAGAGCTTGGTGAGCCTGGCGGCCGCCACCGCCACCGACGGCACGCTGTATATGCTGGGCGGGTGCAGTGCTGTTTCCGCCACGAGTTGTACCGCCTCCAGCGCCATCGATACCTACACCCCGGGCACCAGCACCTCCTGGCAACCACTCGGCTTCACCCTGCCCCAACCCCTGGGCGCACTCGCCGCCACCGCCGATGTGGATGGCACCATCTACACCGTCGGCGGCTTCGACGTGACCGTCAGCACCAACGCCGTGTATGCGCTGGCCTTCCCGCCCACCGTCACCGGCCTTTCCCCCAGTTCCGGCATCACCGCGGGCGGTACCAATGTCACCATAGGCGGCACCGGCTTCTTCGCCGGCGTGCAAACCGTTAAATTCGGCAGCGTCAGCGTGCCGGCTGGGAATATCCTCAGCAATCGGGGGAAAGCACTCACCGTCAGCGCCCCTGCTGGCACGCTCGGGAGCACGGTTGATGTCACCGTCACAACCACCCAGGGTACGACACCCACCAGCGCGGCCGATCAGTACACCTACACCGTCGTGAACGGCGGCCGGTATACTCCGGAGACCCCCACCCGCATTATGGACACGCGCAGCGGCCTGGGCGGCTATAGCACGCCCTTTGGTCCCGCCACTGTGCGTACCCTCCAGATCGCAGGCAACGGCGGCGTGCCGGCTGGCGCAAGCGCTGTCGTGCTCAACGTCACCGTCACCGACACCACCGCCGCGAGCTACCTCACCGTGTGGCCGGATGGCGTGACCCAACCCACAGCGTCTAACCTCAACTGGGTGGCAGGGCTCACGATCCCCAACTTGGTCGAAGTCGCCACCGGCGGCGACGGCAAGATTGCCCTCTATAACGCCTACGGCAACGCCGATGTCATCGTGGATGTCGAAGGCTATGTGGGTGTCATGGGCGTCGCCAAGCCCCACACCACGAGCCCTAGCCTGGCGGGGTTGTACACACCCATCACCCCTGTGCGCATCATGGATACTCGCTCGGGCATCGGAGGCTACACCACTCCGTTCGGCCCTAGCCAGATCCGCACGCTCACCGTAACGGGAGTGGGTGGCGTGCCATCCACCGGCGTTTCCGCCGTCATCCTCAATGTCACGGTCACCGACACCACCGCCGCCAGCTACCTCACCGTGTGGCCCGATGGCGTGGCTCAACCAGTGGCCTCCAACCTGAACTGGGTCGCCGGGACGACGATCCCTAACCGCGTGATGGTGCCGGCTGGCAATGGCGGCGCCATCGACATCTACAATCTGGCCGGCGACGCCGATGTGATCGTGGATGTCAACGGCTGGTTTACCGATAGCTCGGGCAGCGTGGGCAGCACCTTTACCGGCACCACCCCTACGCGCATCCTCGACACCCGCTTTGGCACTGGTGGCTACTCCACTTCGTTTGGGCCCAACACCACGCGCTTACTCACCATTGGTGGCGTACCGCCAGTGCCCACCAATGCGACGGCGGTGGTGCTCAACGTCACCGTCACCGACACCTCGGCGGCGAGCTACCTGACGGTGTGGCCGGGGGATATCGGTTCCCCACCGGTGGTGTCGGACCTGAACTGGGTAGCGGGCGACACGGTGCCCAACCTGGTGGTGGTGAAGCTGGGCAGCAACCAGGCCATCAATATTTACAATCTCGCAGGCACGACCGACGTGATCGTGGATGTGGTGGGGTGGTATAGCTGAGGTCGCACCCCACCCCCAACCCCGCCCCGGTCCCCGGGGCAGGGAGTAGTTACGAAGTACGCAATCTTCGCGCTGCCAGGTTAAGGACCCCTATCGCTCCCGGGCGGGGAACGTACCCGCGGAGAGGGGCGTGCTCGTCGTGTCGGTTCACGGAGTGGTGCCCATCTTCGGGCGGCCCGTCCCCTCCTGGCGGGGGGGACGGGTGCCCTCTGGGCATGGGGTTGACCTTCAGTTCCCCACCCCCAACCCCGCCCCGATCCCCCGGGACAGGGAGTAGTCACGACGAGTACGCCCAGAGCCGTCGCATTTCGGCCGAGGTCGCCAGCAACTCTGCCAGCGTGCCACGGGACTCTACGCGACCTTCTTTGAGCACGATCACCTGGGTCGCCCGCTGCAACGCCGCCGGCCGGTGCGACACCGCGAGCACCGTGCGGCCTGGCTGCGCAAACAGCCGCTCCCACAAGCGGTGTTCTGTCTGTACATCCAGCGCGCTGGACAGGTCATCGAGCACCAGCAGCTCGGGCTCGCGCACCAGCATGCGCGCAGCCGCCACCCGCTGCACCTGCCCGCCCGAGAGGCGTACGCCGCGCGTACCCACCAGCGTGTCCAGGCCGTCATCGAGGCCCAGCACGTCGTCTTCCAGCACCGCGGCGTGTACGGCAGCATCCAGCGCGTCCTGGCTCACTTGCAAGCCCAACAGCACGTTGTCGCGCAGCGAGTCGCTGAACAGGCGCGGCGTCTGCGGCGTGTAGGCGCAGCGCGGCGGCATGAGCACGTCGCCTGGCCGGCTGATCACGCCGCCGTTCCAGCGCACCTCGCCTGCGTCCAGCGGCACTAAGCCCAGCAGCGCCCGCAGCAACGTGGTCTTGCCCGAGCCGATCTCACCGGTGATGACGGTGCAGGAGCCCCGCTCTAGTCGCAGGCTCACCTGCTCGATGCCGCGGCCGCTTTCCGGGTAGCGATAGGTCAGCTCGTGGGCATCCAGCGCCGCCAGCACATCCGCAGGCGAGCGCGTGACTGCTGCCGGCACCGGTAACAAGCGCGGCTTGATGGGGCCGTGCCGCAGCAGGGCGGCTTCCAGGCCAGTGGTGGCGCCGCCCCTGCACAGCTCGAGCAAGCGGTCCCACGACACCCGCACCTGCCGCAATTGCTTGAGGAAGTCGCCGATCATACCGGTGACGAAGGTGAGCCAGCCAATGTAGGAGACGAACAGGGCGAAGTCGCCCACGCTGAAGTTGCCACGCATCCCCGGCTGTGCCAGCACCAGCAGCAGGACGCCGGTGGCCACAGTGGCAGCGTTGGTGGATAACGAATGCAGTGCCTCGCCAAACACCACATCGCGCAAGGTGGCCAGCCGGCGCACGTCGTTGACGGCCTCCAGGCGGCGCAACACGCCTGGCTCAGCACCAGCGGTCTTGACCAATTCCACAGCGCGGAATACTTCACCCAGCAAGCTCGTCACCTCGCCGGTGGCTTGCTGGCTCGCCAGCCGGTAGCGCTGGATGCGCCGCGCCGCTATTTGTGCGAACAGCAGCGCCAGCAAC
>JANWJO010000197.1 GCA_025449435.1 Chloroflexota bacterium
TCCGCTTCGACGGCGACGACAAGATGATGACTCCGGACGAGATTGGTCGCGAGCTGGGCAAGGCGGTGCTGCACGACTGGATCGAGGACATCCGCGCTATCGTCAAGGACTGAGCCCATGCCGACCGACCAATTCGACAAGATGCTGCACCAGATCTCCCAGTCGCGCCGCACTGGCGGCATGGCCCAGCGGCACGGCTACGTGCACGAGGTGAAGGAGTCTGGCGGCGAGCGCAAGTGTCGCCTGGTGCTCGGCTTCAACAAGCAGGGCGAGCCGTGGCTGAGCCCGTGGCTGCACACCGAGGAGCATCGTGGTGGCTCGTCGTCGCAGCAGCTAGTGGAGAAGGGGCAGGCCATGGTGATGACCTCCCACAGCGGCGCCGACAGTCGCAACGCCACCCTCACTCCCAGCGGTGAGAGTCAGTCTAACCCGCAGCCGCCGCATGCTCCGCAGTTCAACGGTGATACCAGCTCCAATGGCAGCAAGGTTCGTACCGCCACCAACAAGCCGAAGAGCGGCGGCGGTGGTGGCACTAGCCTGCTGGGCAGCGCCGAGGTGCTGACTGTGGACGGGTTCAAGAACATCAAGGATATCAAGCTCGGCGACAAGGTTCTCTCCTGCCCGGTCAACGCCGCGGTCAGGAAGCCAGTTGAGGACACCGTGATTGGCCTGCACGCGGCGCTGACCAGAAAGCCGGTATTCGACCTCAACTACGAGGGTGGCAAGCTGTGCTGCACCGGCGACCACGCAATATGGATCGAGAGCCGCAGCCAGTATGTCGCCTCCGACCATCTGGGCTTTCTCGACAAGCTGCGTAACCACGACGGCGCCATCGGCATTGTCTCGCTGGTTCCGCACCCGGTTGAGTTGCAGATGGTGTTCGACCTCACGGTCGAGACCAACGGTAACTTCTACGCCCGCGACGGCAGCTCCGGCGACCCAGTGCTGGTGCACAATGCTGGCGGTGGCAATGGTGGCGGCGGCAAAGATACCCACTCGATCTGGATCGACAACCAGGCCGAGCAGCGGCAGCAGCACCAGGAGCAGTCCGGTCAGTACGAGCAGTCCGGCGGCGGTGGCGGCGGCCAATCTAGCCAGCAAGGTGGCCAGAGCCAGCAGTCGGGCAAGCCCGACGTCATGGTCGGCACGCACCTCAACGAGGACGGCAGCTGGACTGCCCGCAACGGCACTGAGTGCCGGATGATGGTGCTCGACAAAGGTTCGAAGATGAAGACCAAGCAGGCGCATGCGGTGGTAACCAAAGATGGCAGGCACATCGTCAAGCAGCCTTGGATCATCGGCAAGGATCCGTTCCCCGATAACGACAGCGTCTAGCTAAAAAGGAGAATCACTATGGCTATGTCCATTCGTCAGCAGAGCCTGGCCAAGAAAGAAGCCCTGATGCGTGGCCCGGAAACCGCCGAATACGTGATCACCGACCCGCACCATCACCCCGACCTGCGCGGCGAGTTCGCCGGCTCGCGGGTATATCGCCGCGGCGAGCAGCAGCTGGTGCGACTGACTCCGGCTCAGGCCAAGTTTCACATCGACCAAGGCGGCTTGGAACCTCTGATCCCGCCGGAGTCGACGGAGCAGGACAGCGGGCAATGACCCTGTGTGGTCGCTGCGGCCAGTCGTTCTCACGTTGCCTGTGCATGCATAGTAGCGGTCGCCAGTTCAAGCGCCGCTACTTGCTGCGCTGCGCTTTCTGCGGCGAGCAGGGGCATGACGTGCCGGGCTGCATTCAGGCCCCTCGCCGGCTGCGTTTTGACATCATTGCCGGCGAGTACGTGCGCGACGTCCGGAGCCGTCAGCGATGAGCAACGGCAACACCATCGCCAACATCGGCGACCAGGACCTGGCCAGCATTCCGCGTGAGCCGCCGCGGTTCGACGGCGAACCCAACTTTCCATCTATCGACAACGACTACTGGCGCACCGTCAACGCCATCTGGCCGGACCTGATCAACGAGCAGGTGTTCATCGCCCCGCCGCGCAACGGCATGAATCGCTTCACCGGCCAGTTGTTACAGGGCTGGGACCACGTGCAGCAGTCAATGACTATCATCTTTCAGACCCCTTACCACGAGCGGGTGCTGCGCCGCTGGGTCGGCAGCTTCGTGCCGATGATTCTTGGTGAAAGTATGCTAGCCCGGATCATCACTCGGTTCTTCTGGGCCATCGCTACGGCCCTCGACCTGTGGGAGCCCGGCTATCGCTTCAATCGGGTGTATTTCATGGGCGACGCCTTGCAGAGCTGGAGCGGGCTGGCTAATTCCGACTTGCAAGCCGCCACGGCTAGCATCGGGGTAGCTGAGCTGGTGCGCAAGGGACAAGCCATCTTTCGCTACGACGGCCAGTGGATACCGCGCGGCCACCTCGGCATCTTCGTCCCGGCCACCCAGAAGTCGTCGACCCTGATCGGTACCGGCACCACCTTGTGGGACCTGCAAGCCACCACAGCTACCAGCACATGACAGAGCATCGCCATGGCTAACGGAGGGATTGGCACTACTACTGGGATGATCGCCGGCAATCTGATCACTACTACGCCGAGTCGATTCTCGACCATTCGGCCTGAGCTGCTGCCGACTATGCAGGTGCTGCAGTCGATTGACACCGAGGCGCTGATCAACGCCCGCATGCAGAAGCTGAAGCAGATCTGGCTGCAGCACGATCCGCCCAACGCCGCCAACTACGACGTCGAAAATCTCGAATTTGATCCCATCCGCATCAACCAGGAACTCAATGCTTACTTCGAGTTGCTAGTACGAGACAGAGTCAATCAAGCTGCCCGGGCTGTCACTCTGGCGTTCTCCGTCGGCTCCGACCTCGACGCCATTGCCAGTCGTTACCCGGGCGGGGTGCCGCGCAAGACCGCCAACGTCCCGTCGTTGCCGGGAGTTCCGGCGCAAGTTCAGAGCGATCCGAACTTGCTGTGGACCGGGGCCGGCACCCAGGAGCCCGACCCGCTGTACAAGCAGCGGGTCTGGCTCAGCCCCAACATCCTGTCGCTGTCAGGCCCGGGCCAAGCCGTCTACGAGAGCTACGTGTACTGGGCGCTGTCGGCGCCGATGCCGCCCGGCGAGCTGCCGATCAAGCACGCAACCCAGTACACCAAGCCGTACACCGGCAACGTCTACTTGCCGATCCTGCCGTATCAGCCACTCAATACCAGCTGGGTGCAGAACCGGCTCAACCTCAATCAGTGGAAGCTGCTGCCTGGCGCCGTGGTCTATCCGACCGATGCTCAAGTCAGTGCCGTGTATGAATACATCGTCGCTCCTTACATGGGCCGCATGGGGCTGACCGACGTGTTGTCGGTGCTCAAGCCTAAGGTAGTAAATACCACGATTGACGCCGATATCTATTTGTTCCCGGCAGTCGACTCAGCCACCATGATGGATGAGATCATGACCGCTATCGGTAACATGATCGTCGCCTTGAACTGGCTGGGAGCCGATCTCACCTTGTTGGCCTTGGAAGGGGCGATGGCCCAGGCCGGAGTCTACAACACCGTGATTCGTTCGCCTGCAGCTGACGTCGTCGTTGGCCTCGACAGTGTGGTCAACATCCAGTCAGCCACCCTGACCTACAAGGGTGTCAGCGAGTGACCAACTACAATATCGGCGCCAATCTTGCTGGCGCCGGTGGCATTCCTGTCGGTGTTGGCGTCAGCACCAGCGGCTTGCAGATCTGGTATAAGTTCGAAGATGTTATCTCGACGAGTGCCAATTTATTACTGCACCTTGATAGTAATTTTGCCGATGCGACCGGGCGCCATGTACCGACGCAGACCAATGTCAGCATCAGCAGCGCGCATAGCGTCGCTGGTGGCGCGTCGGCGTTGTTCTCGTCGGCGGGCGTCGGTAGTTATATCAATGTCGCTGACAATCTGAGCGACTTCACTTTCACCGGCGACTTCACCATCGATTTGTGGTTTTACCCTACCAGCTTCGTCAGTGGCTGCAATCTATTTAATATTGGTAATGATACACTGCATCTCTATGCTCAGCCCGGCACCAATATACTGGCTATTTATTCGTTGGGTAGTCCAATCACTGGAACGACCGCGCTGGCGCTGAATACCTGGTATCGCGTGACGCTGTCGCGGGCGGGATCGACCATTCGCTTGTACTTGAACGGCGTGCAAGAGGGCGGCGACTGGACTACGACACAGACATTTACCCCGACTACGCAAATTTTTATTGGCGAGAATTGGTTCGGCGGGCAGGCGACCGACGGTTACATCGACGAGTTCACCGTCACCAAGAGTTCCTCGCTCCCGTCCTTTGCTGTCAGTGACAGTTCAATCAATAACAATACGGGAACGTTCACCGGCGCGCCGATGCCGACGTCAGGCGGCGGGCGGTTTGGCCAAGCTGTTATGTTCAACGCTGGTAGCAGTCGCGTCAACGTACCAGGCGTGGCGGTGTCAATCCCGTCGCCGACGTCGTCGTTCAGCATCATGGGCTGGGTGCAAACGACGCTGCAATCTGCGGTTATCTTTGGTGGTCGTAACGTCACTATTGGCAATGCCATCATCAATTTGACCACCGACTTTAATGGCTACGATAACAGTTACAGTGGTGCTGGCTCCATCTTGCTCCGCGACAATGCCGGATCTGGATTGGTTAGTTGTAACGGCACCACGCCGCTCAACGATGGCCTGTGGCACCATGTCTGCGCGGTGTTCGACGGCAGCCCCGGTATCAACAATCAGACATTGCGGATGTATGTTGACGGCGCGCTGCAGAGTGGCCCGACCAGCGCGCCGTTGCAAGCTGGGATCACGCTCGATAATGTCGGCGCTAATATCGGCTACGAGTACCTGAACGGCTTCGGCACCACCGGCGGCGTCGACGACTTCCGCTTCTATAGCCGGGCCCTATCAGCTACTGAAGTAGCGTCGGTGTACTCGGGTGTGACTGTTCTGACCGGGCTGGCAGTGGCTCAGATGATGGCCGGGCAGTCGAAACTTGCTGGTGCTGGCACTGCTAGCGTCGCGCCGCGTCAGCAGCTGGCTAGCAGGGCTAACTGGGCCGGTGGCGGGGGAGCGGTTAATAAAGCTAGCCTCAATCTGAGCGCAAAAGCGAGTTGGGCCGGGCTCGGCAACTTACCCTCCGTTGCTGCGCAGAAAGCCGGGCTGCTACTGGGGGTCAATTTCGCCGGTGTTGGAGGCCTCATAGCGCCGTTGCGGCAACAGATGGCAGTGAGCGCTGGCTTGGTTGGCGGCGGCGTTGCTGGAGCAAACACCAAAGCAATATTTGCTCCGCTGACCGTGTTGGCTGGTGCTGGTGGCGGCTTGTTGAAGTTGAGCCATGTCCAGAACATGGCTGCTGAGCTAGATGGTGGCGGCGGTATCAATCTGGAAATTCCGCCCAATCAACACTACGCGCAGGCAGCGTGGACGGGCGCCGGTACGCTGACCGTTTGGCTGGATTGGATCGGCAGCGACAATATCAATCCAGGCATTCTCGAAGATGCCGGTGAGCAGCTGCTGTATCGCAACGCCGCCGGGCTGGAGAAGGCCCTAGCCACAATCGATGCCTACCGGCTGACCGTGACCTACGCTGAGTTGGTGCGCGACCAGTGGGACCCCTGGGCCATCAGCTACAGGAACTTGGGCTACCTGGCTTGGGCCATGGGAGTCAACCTGTGGGAAGACGACTGGGACGAGCAGTTCCGTCGTTGGTGGGTGGCCAACCAGTGGACCTTCAAGTACTACCGCGGCTCCGATCTCGGGCTGAAGATGGCAGTCGAGGCGGTCAACGGCAAGATTGTACGGCTGACCCGGCCGCCGGCATTGTTCTACCCCGGGGCGGCGCTGACCGCGGCCGAGCGCCAAGCCTACGTCGCCCGGTTCCCGCAGCTGCGACTGTACCCGTATGCCCCGCGTCCGCAGCTCCCGTATCTGAACTACGTTGGCGGTATTACCAACAAGTTGGGGAAAACCTACTACGCCAAGAACGGGCGCTTCCTCGGCCCGCTGCTCAAGTTTTATCCTACCAACTACAACGCTGGTGGCCAGTACCTGCGGGCCTGCACCGTGTACGAACCGCGCACTGGGGTAGAAACCCCGTGTACCGTGCGGCGGGTATATGGGGTGTTGGCGGGTCATCAGAAGCCGGTGTACTACGACGAGGTCACGTTGCCCGCGCGGCGCGACAACCACTTCTACCCCGGCGACGGTAACCAGAAATATTTGCTGCCCAAGACCTATTCGGCTGGGCGCACTCGTCGCCACGCGGTGGTGCTGGGGGCGATCGACGCCACTCCTGACCGCTTGATCCGGGTGCCGCGCGACGGTAGCTTGGACATCACCCAGTTCCAAGCGATCTTCCAGACCATTGTGCCCAGCATGAACCCGCTGCAGGTGCGGCCGGAACACGTCTACGTCGTGCACCCCTGGCACAAGTACCAGTTCTACTGCAATCGCACGATTGGTCCAAAGCGGTTTCTAGTCAAGTCTGATGCCTGGATGTACTTGTACGAGCGCTGGTACTTGTTCGACCCTACACGACTGCCCGACTACCGTCGCGCGAACACCTACATGGGGCGCTCCCGCTTCGGCATCAGGAAGTACTCGGCCGAGGCCAAGATCGCCGCCTTCTTTCACTGGCCGCGCCGCTATAGCTACTACGGCGGCTTCATGGGCCCCGGGCGATTCTTCGCCCCGCAGAACACTAAGCGCATCGAACAACTACGACGCGCCGTTGTCGCCTCGATGGCCGCCCGCGACACCATCGCGATCAACACCCGCGTCAAGCGGCAAATTCAACTCAGAGACGTGACCGTGCTGGACGGACGCTTCAGCGTCGGCCAGTGGATCACCGATTCATCTTAGGAGCAAACGATGGCGGAAAAGGAAGTCCTCTTCGAGGACAATATGGAGACCCAGGCGCAGGACTTCAACAACCTGCAAGACTTCATCGGCAACTCCATCGACCACATCGTCGTCGACGCCATTGCCACTGGCAACTACTACACCGGGCTGACCGTCAGCAAGGCAGCGTCGACGCAAATCTCTATTGCCATTGGTCGGCTATACTGGGGCGGCTTCGTGTACGTGCTGGAAGACCCGGTGATCATCGACTTTCAGTCGATTGCCGGAGCCATGCCGGTGACCCAGAAGCGGCAGATCGCCATTGTTGCCTGGGGGTCGACCATCATGACCGACACCCAGCCGCGAAATTTTGTGGTTGACGCCGACACCGGCCAGGCACAGCCGCAGAGCGTGTCGATGACCAGCATCCGACTGTGCAACGTCGGGCCGATCCCGGGGGTCGAGGCGCCGAGTCCGAATACGCCTGCGGTGCCGGCCACCAACTTGTTGATTGCGACCGTGCTGCTCGACCCTAGCGGGGTGGTGTCGGTGCAGCAAGAGGGTAGCACGCAGCTGGCGAATCTGACGAACTTAGCGAACACCGTCGGCATGTTGCTGTCGTGGCAGTCAATCATCAATGGGCAAATCTCGACCCTGCAAACGACCTTGGCGGCGTTGGCAGCGCGGCTGTCTAACTACTGCACCCTCGACATGTTCGGCAAGCTAGCGGATCTGGTCAATCAAATCTGGTTGCTAGTCAACCGGCCAGCTACGTATCTGCTCGATACCATAGACAACTACTTTGATACCAGCCAGTCGGCGGTTGGCACCAACGTCGACGGCGCCTACAACGCCTTTATCGCTGACGGCATTCGCTTCCCCGCCGGGCAGAGCGTCGTCACCCAGCTTGCGCTGCGGAACCCAACCGAGCCGGTCATCCAGGCCTGGGACACCTTCGTCTTACCGAAGCCGTCCGGCTCGCGTATCCGCATGGATTGCTCATTCCCCGATTTTCCGCTTATTGCTGAGCGAATCTTGGCCCATCCGTATTGGACGTTCTCGCCGCGCAAGCTGAACTGGGCCCGCGACCGCTTCCGCTGTGGCATCCCGTTCACCCCGTGCCCGTCACCGGCGGTGTTTACTTGGACTGGCACCCTCGACCCGGTGTTCTGCAACTTGCGCTTCGACACGCGTGACACCTGGCCGGGAGTTCCATGCAACACCGTGCAGAAGTACCCCGAGGACGACTGGGACTTCCCGCGCTATACCCAGTTCCGCAACCAGTATTACTGGACCGACCACGTCGACGTCTACTACTGGTCCAAGGTCTACGCCAACCTGACCTACAGCCACAACCACTTCGGCCAGAGTTTCTTGAACTCGCAGGACGGCTGGCTGTCTGGCATCACCTTGTTCTCGCACGCGCCAAGTTTCTATCAGCCGCTGTCGCTCAACATCTATCGCTGCGACGACCAGGGGGTGCCGGATCATCAGCAGTGCGTCGGCAAGATCGATCTCGATGGTCCAGGCGTACAGGGGTGCTACGGCACCCCGATCTATGCCGGTGATATTCTGGGGCCGGTATTTGAACTGGTGTCGCAAATTGGTGGAGTTCCAGGGGCGCCGTCGCCGTTCAACTACCAGTCGAACAGCGAAGTTGTTATTTTTCAGAATCAGGACCAGAGTGGGAACTGGCACGTCTACTATCGCTTTCGGGCGGGAGTGGGCATTGTCGCCCCGCTGCGCATCAACTTCTCTCCGGTATTTCTCGAAGCTGGCAAGCGCTACAGCTTTCACTTGATGAGCACTTTCGACCACCAGTTCTCAGTGTGCAACGACTTCTCTTGCTACGGCGTGCACCAGGGCGACTTCTGGGAATATGACGGTGGCAGCTGGTTCCGGGTGGTGCCCGGCGGGCCGCGCAGCTTGCGCTTCATGCTGCATTACCTGGTATGGGGGCAGTGGGGACAGCAGCAGTCGCCGTCCGGGCAGTTGCGCTACGATGTGGACCTGGTGTCGCTGCAGTTGCCGACAGGCATTCAGTCCATCGACGTGTTGGCCGAGCATATCATTCCCAACGCGACCGATCTTAGCTACTCGGTGCAGGTCGGCAACATCTGGTACCCGTTCGCTGGCGACCCCGACAACCCGGTGCTCACCAACCCGACGGCGACAGCACTGCTACCGTTCCGGATGACCTTCACCGGCACCACTGACGTGATGCCGGGCGTCAGTCTGGTCAATTCCCAAGTCAAGCTACAGGCCTACGCTGGCAATGGGTTCTACCACATCTCCACCAACATTCCGCGCGCCGGGGCGACTACCAGTGGAATCAAGGTAATCGCCACGGTCACCAACTACAACTCGGCGCACCACACCCTCACTTGCGCGCTGCACACTGCGGGTGGCCGCAAGACCCCCGATACGGTGCCGACCGTACCGACACCGATGCCGGACGGTGTCAGCGCTCAGTATGTCTGGTCGTTCACCGGCGCGAACGGCACTGGTATCAGCGCCTATCAAGTGGAGCTGACCGGCGGCACCGACGGCACTGGCAACGCCTACGTAGTCAGCCAGCGCGCGGCCTACAGCGTCTAACCAACGACGAGGAGCTCCATGCCACAACTAGTTGATTATCAGCGCATCAAAGCCACCGCCGTCATCGTCACTGGGTCCGACATATACTATCCCGGCCACGAGTACCTAGTGAGCCCGGCGATCTACAACGGACAAACCGCGGACGGTAAGAACTTCAAGGACCTATGTGAGGTGGTGAGCACGGAAACGTTGGCCTTCGGTCCCTAGGAGCCGCGCGTGGTGCAGATCATCGACGCCAACAACATCAAGCTGAAGACCGATCAGCAGGCCATCACGGTCGCCTGGTTCAACAACTGGGTCGACCAGTTCTGCACTGCGCTGAACGGGGTCGGCGTGCGCATGGACGGCTACGACGCCGCCGAGGCCAACCTGGTCAACCTCGGTCTCGCCAATATCAACTCGGTGCTGGGGCCGTTCCTCACCACGTTGCAGCAGGCGGCGCAGCTCGGGTTCCTGGTAGCGGAGGCGGACGGTCGTCCGCTGGCGCTGCAAATCGGTCAGCCGTTTGACATGATTCTCACCAGCACCGGGGCCAGCTTGTTTACTCCGACCCACTGGTTGATGGTGATGGACGTCAACGACAGCACAAACTGGGGTGTGCTGTCGTTGGATAGCTGGGTGGCGGCAGACCTGAATCTGGCGGCGCACTGCATCTACGCCTCGAAGACGCAGACCTCGTCGTCGTGGCAGGTGACCTGCGGCAGCGGCATCCTCAATGCCATGATCAACGACATGAACGTGGCTACTGCCGCTGCTGCTAGTGCCCAGAGCGCGGCCACCACCGCGTCGCAGGGCGCTGCCACGGTCACCGCGGCGCTGGGCTCGATTGGCGCTGCTGGCGTGCAGTCGATCAACGGCAAGGCTGGCTTCATCAGCCTGCTGGCCGAAGCCGACGTCGCCAACTTGGTCAGCGATCTGGCTAATCGTCCAACCAACACCTCTGTCACCACGCAGTTGGCGGGCAAGCAACCGCTCAGCACCGCGCTGACCAACCTGGCGGCGCTGACCTTTTCCAGCTTTGTTCTCGCCTTCCTCGGTGCGCCCGATGCCACCTCGGCGCTGACCACCCTGGGGGCGGTGTCGGCGACCAGCCCGGCGTTCACCGGGGCGCCGACGGCGCCGACCCAGACCGCTGGCGACAACTCGACCCGGTTAGCAACTACCCAGTTCGTGGGCGCGGCCATTGCTGCTGCTGCAATACCAGTCAAGGCTTCAGCGAGCGACATCGCGACCGGTACCGACGACACCAAGTTCGCGACCGCGGCCGGTATCGCGTCCGCCTACAGCTCAAAGACGTTACAGTGGTCCGCTGCGCAGGCAGCGGGGTTCACCCTGGGCGCAACCTTCAACGGTCAGGCGATTCCCTGGACCGCAGCAGGCGCGGGCACCATTACCCTGGCCAACATTGCGCCCGCGGGCACCGAATGCATGATCAGCTGTGAGGGTGCGGGCCAGATCACCTTCGCCGCTCAGTCGGGTGGTTCGGTGCAATCGCGCGGTGCACGATTCAAATCCAACGGGCAGTATTCGATGATCACCGCACTGGTGGTCACTAACACTGGCACCAATGCGGCGTGGCGGCTGGGTGGTGACTTGACGACATGATCCCGGCGCTGCTCGGCCTCATCGCGCCGTCGTTTGCTCCGGTCACCACGGCGGTACTCAGCTCACAGGCTGTTGCAGTTCCCGCCGGAGCTAGCACAGTAAGCATTTATATCGTTCAACCTGGAAACGGCGGCAGTGCTCAGGGCAACGCTGGTGGCGATGGCGGCCCCGGCGGTAGTTGTAATTGGGATGTCGCTCTTTCTGTCGCTGGGCATAGCAGCCTTTATTTCAGTTTTACTGCGCTCACATCCGCACTCTGGGGCGTCGATAATTCAGGCACTGGTATTTCGCTTAGGTTTACTAACTTTGGCGGCAACGGCGGTAGCGCCGGCGGCACTCCTTTTGGTGGCGGCGGCGGTGGAGCAGCGACCGAATTAGGTGCAGGCGGTGCAGGCGGGCTCAGTGCCGGTGGTACCTCGGTTACCGCTGGAAGCGTGCTTGCCAGCTATGTCGGGCATGGCGGTGACGGCGGCGGTATCGGTCAGAATGGATTCGATGGAGCTGGCTGGGGCGCAGGCGGCGGCGGCGCTGGGCAAGGGCCAAACTTCAGCGGCCAGGGCGGACCCAGTGGCGTGTTGCTGATCTTCAAGTGAAATAGGCATAACGGAAAAATCACAATGGCTGTCTCGTTCGACAACGTCAAGCAGAGCCTGATCGGGGTGCAGTCGGTGCTGGTGTCTGACATTCAGCCTGATCCCAACTCTGACTACTACGTGCGCTTCGTCGAGTTCTACACCGACCCGCCGGGAGTGATAAACCGCGCGCCGATCATTCATATCACCCTGTACGGCGGCTCACAGCAGAGCGGCAGCAAGGGCAACTTGGAAGTGCAGATTCCGTCAGGGCTTCTATTTTAGATTTCGGGCTGTCCCGGATGGTCGTCGGTTGTTGGCCTGCTGTTTCCAGGTAGCCCAGCGACAGTTCTGTGACGAATAGTCTCCGGAGTTGTCGATACGGTCGAGTGAGTATTGGCGACGCGACCCGGGACGTCGGCCCATGTCCTCGAGAAAGTTTTCGTATTTGTCCCAGCGTTTACAGATCTTGATCCCTCTGCCGCCGTAAGAGAAATAGTGCGGGTCGTTGGGATTTAGACAACGGCTGCGCATTTGCTTCCAGGCTTTATGCTCGACACTCCCGCTGTCGCCGTGCTTGCGCAGGTGCACACCGACTTGTGTGTTAATGAGGCAGCCGCATGTCTTCGTAGTACCTTGCGTTAGTTTACCGCCGTTTACCTCGGTCGTCTCTCCGCAGTCACAGCGGCAGAGCCAGTAAGTTTGATTGTATCTAGTATAGATTAACTTAATAACAGTTAAGCTATGAAAACGTTGTCCCACTAGCGATAGTCGTAAGCTCTTACCGAGCTCTGCTAAGTGCTTTTTTTGTCCCTTTGATCCGATCCAAGGCATCGGGTTTCCATCCTTCTCTGGGCGTCATCGTGGGTAGGACCCACCCCGGGACTATTGTACCCGGTTCGTTGGCGAAAGGCCAAAAACATGTCACAACCAGTCTTCGGGTTACAGTTTATCCAAGTGGATGACCAGGCAGAGCCGGTCCTCGGCGCCAACATGGACGTGGTCGGCATCTGCGGCCCGTGCTCCACGGCAGATCCGTTCACCTTCCCGTTCGACACGCCCGTCCTCTTGTTCAGTAACGACCTCCTCACCCTGGCCAAGCTGCGGGACCCGGTCACCGGCATGTCCGACGGCTACATCATGGACGCGATCAACGGGATCAACGACCAGATGGCCGACTTCCAGCAGGCGGCGCAGCTGGTGATCGTAA
>JANWJO010000198.1 GCA_025449435.1 Chloroflexota bacterium
CTGATTAAAGTGCACGCCCATCTGCCCGGTGCCGCCGTTCCAGGGCGCCGTACATCCAGGATGCGGACAGCCGCCTAGCACTATTGAGTTGGGGCGCCAGTCGACGTTGCGGGCGCGGTCGGTGAACATATCCACGTACATGCGCTCGCCCTTGTAGACGTTGCGGGTAAAGGTGCCGATCAGGTGCCCATCGGTACAGGTGAGCTGGTCGCCTGGGCGGGCATAGATCGTAGGACTCGGGTTGGTATATGTGAAGCTGTTCGTCACGCACTATCCTCACGCTGCGTCAGATTGGTTCTACTATGCGGCACTGGCACGCTTCGTTACGTTGGGTCTACTATCGCGTACTGGCACGCTGGTATTGATTGGGTCTGCTCGGCCTTTTTGGCTTATGACATACTCCCGCAACACAAACACCCTGACGGCCGAAGTGCGGGTGGTCTTCGGCAACCGGTCCATGGTCACTTGCTTGACCAGCTTGGCGATAGGCACACCGCGCTTGATGGCGATAGCGCGCAGCGCCAACCAGAACTCATCCTCTAGAGTGATGCTGGTTTGCAGCCCTTCCAGATCCAGTGAGTGCTTGTGCAGCATGAGCGTACCCCATCAGTAAACCCACAGCAGGAAGAACAAAAACACCAGCAACAGGATGACGCACAGCCCCAGCTTGATGCGCCAGTCCTCCCTCATGCCTCCTCCAACATTTTCGGGTCCCACAACGGCATAATGCTCCAACGGCCTTTGCCAGACCCCAAGTTAGTACTAGCCCAACGCGCCGCTGCATCAGCAGTGGCAAACGGTCCCCACAAGTTCAAAGCGGTTGGGGTACGTGCCCACAGGATGTAGCTGCCGGGATGAAACCCGCGCTCAACCACAGCCGTCACAGATATCGGGTGGCCTGGGCGGGATAGGCGGCAATGCTGGCGTGCGGCTAGTAGTGTCCATGAAACAACGGCACACTGAACCCTGCGACACCAATCAGGCTCAAAATCACCCACAGCACAATCAGCACCAGAACTACCACCATCAGCACATAGATGATGCGGCGGAACGGCTCTGGCAGCGGGATAAGTGGCAACAGTTGCTGCAGCGCCCACCACAACACGCCAACTATTATTAATGTAACGATGATGCCGATCAATGCCCCGATCATGGCTCGATCCTTTATCTGTGCCAGAGGAAGTGGCGCGGGTGGCAGCGATAGACCACGCCATTGGGCGCCTGACACCATTGCCGGTGCTCGTGCCGATACACCAGCACGCCGCCGACCAAGCCACCAACCAGCAGCGGCGCGCAACTCGAGAGCAGCGCTGCCGCTGTAACAATGGCAAGCGCCCGGATCATCGATTCAGCAGGTGTACAAACTGCTCGGCGGTCATGCCAAGCTTGACGCCATCAACGACGACGGTCTCGGGCACGGCAGGTTTGCCCGGCACCGCCTCCTTGGCTTCTTTCTTTTCCACGGGCGGCGTTCCCCCAAGTCCGGTGGTCGGATCAGCTGGCTCGCCAGGATGACCTTCGACCGCCTCCTGTGCCGGCTGTTCTGGCACTTCAGGCTCGCCCGGCTCCACCTCGATCGACTTGATCTGCGAGACGATAATGATCTTCGGCTTGCCGTCTTCATAAGCGATAATTGCGGTAGGCATGATGTTTTGTCTCCCTGTTAAGATTGTGATTGCCCCGAAACGACACGTCCTTAAGGCAGGGCCTAGGATGTTGCCTCGGATTGAACGGCCGTTTCGGGTTTCCCTGCAACGATGGCCTTGACCTGTTCGAACTCGGCGTGCTGCAAATGCAGGTGCGCCTTACCGTCGCCGGTCTGCCGCATCTGGTTATTGATAAAGCCTATCAGCTGCTGCTGCTTACGCCCACGTAACACATGCAACATCGCCAGATACTCATCCCATGGCATTTCGATGCGATACAACGGACTCAAACGCGTTGGGATGATAGTATACTTCATTAGGCAGCTGCACTTAACGTTTAAGCCGCTGCAAGAACGCACCGTAAGTCCACTCCGCGCGCTCTTCACCAAGTATGTCACCACGCGCAAGCTCGTTCAGTTCACACCACTCCTGCGTCCGATTGCGAACTGACGCAAAGCCATCATGATTCAACTCAAGCCAATCGTGCTTGCGATTCAGCGCACTGGCTACGCGAGCGCAGGCACAATGGTAGGGGTTCGCCCAATCGTACGTGGTTTCGGGATCTTGCTGCTCCAACCAAGCGATGATCAAATCACGCAGCGGGGTCTTTGCCAGCATGTCATCCTCCCATTACTTTGTGGTTTCACACACTGTGGTGGTCGGGTTCTTCTTGGCGTAGGCGGCGGTGACGAACTTGCCGCTGGTGGCGTCACGGCAGTTGCTGCTCTTGGCTTTGGTGCTCTTGACCGTTGGCTTGACCGACAACGGCTTGACCGGCGTCGGCGCGGTTGGTGGACCTTGGGTTGTCGGTGGCGGTGGTGGCATCTGCGGAGGTGGAGTCTGCGCCTGCGCCGACCAGCTGATCAACAACACGCCCAGCATCAAGATCGATCGCATTTTTAGACTCCTTTAATGTGTATTGTCGTTGAGTAAGGTTGCAAGAATAACTTGCAGAGTCTCCATGGGGCGCTCGTGAACAATAATGGAGTGGTCCGGGCCAAGGCCAATCTCTAGCTTATCCTTGATCACCTGCATTTCTTTTATGGCCTGAGTCTGCACCCAGGTTTCAGGTTTTTCGGCTATTTTGATAAGCGCCACTTGCCGCTCCTATTCTGCCTCGACCATCTGGTCCTGGAGCGCCTTCATAACGCTCTCGGTTGGTTGGCAATCTTCGGACATTAGGATCACGCCGTTGTCCGCGTCATACACATAAAAGCCATACATGCGCTCGGCGTCATCGGGCATTGCCTGTTCGTATCCGAATCCAAACTTTAGCCGCAACATCCGCCCCTATTCTGACTTGGATCGCGATAGGGTCACAGCCACCTGGGCAGCGACGATTGCTTCTGCAATCATCAAGGTTAGCTTCGATAGTTTTTCCCACCCTGGCATCCCATGCGTGGCCCACATATGCGGATCATTGCAGCAATCATCTATGACCCGTTCAGCTCGTTGCATCGGGGTCGGTTGCACGGCTGTCATTCTTTTAATCTGCTAGAGATGCGGCATTAAAACGAAGTAGACGAAAGCGAATCCGCCAAGGACCACGAGCAGGGAGACTGCCACTATGCCTGTGCCGAACAGGATGGCTCTCATCATCAATACCAAGTCACCCATATTTCACGCTACCGATCATATACAGCAGCAGCACGATGGTCCACACGACGATATTGGCGCAAATCAAGCAACCATTATTGCTCAAATACATCACTGGCCCCAGTTGGCATTGACCGCGTCGAGCACCACCTGCGGCACCAGATCAGCGGAGTCATCCACAGCCAAGTGGCCTTCGGCATCGATCTGCACCCGCCACACATCGCCCGCGCTGGTGAAGATGTAAGCTACACCCTCATACAGCTCGCAGGCAACGATCATGCATAGTCCATCGGTGAGCCGCCGCCTAAACCATGATCACTCATGGCCCACACTCACCAGCACACGTACGGTGAGGGTTTGGAAGTGCGACGGCTCATGCATGGACTTCATTTACTGAACTGTTCGAGCAGAAACAGCACCGCATCGTCACGCTTGCGGTAATAGTCGTTCACCAGCTCCATAGCAGTATCACTCATAGGCAACTGCTCACCAGCCATCTGCCGGTCTGCAACATCCTGCACCGCTAACCGCAATTGCTGCAACTCGGCCAGCAGCTCCGCCGCCTGACTCTTCGGCCCGCGTACAATCCCCAGGTCGGCACTAACGCCGCCCGCACCGCCCATGATGCGCTCGCCTTCGACATTGCTCATCGCGCTTTATGCTCCGGGAACGCGGTCACGTTGCTGCTGGTGATGCATGGCTTGGCCGCCAAGCTGTTGTAGATATCGCAGCCGCATAGCTGACAGACAATCCAGCCATGCCGCTTGGTCCACAGGTGGCTGGGGTCGGTCTTCGCCTGCGGCTTACCTTGCTCCAGCATCAGTATATACCAAGCCCCTTGCTGAGCCGATCCAGGTCAGTGCTGAATCGATTCATCTTGTCGCGAATATTCTCCAGCAGCAAAGTATGGCTGATCGCGGCCTGCTCGATCCTAACCAACCGCTGCTCGACGGCGTCCAATTTGTCAATGAACGACTGCTCGACTTGTTCGGTCATGACGGTGGCTGCCGATCCTTTACCATCGCGGTCAGCTCGGCGATGCGGGCCTGTACCCCCTCGACCAGCGCTTGCTGCATTTTATACATGTTCTCGATCAAGGCAACGATGCGGTTGTTATGCTCGGCCATGCCCTGCATACTCCGCTCCAGCTCGGCCACCCGCACCGCCAGCATATCCAGCTGCGACCTGGGCGGGGTGACGGCGCGCATTGCCGCCATGGTGCTAGGGTCGACGTCGCTCATATCAGTGCCAGAATCCTGCTAGTTGTTTCTGCCCCACCCATACTTTGCCGTTATAGGCGGCTTGGTACTTGCCGTTGTGGTAGGTCCAATAGCTGCCTAATGGCGGCGGTGGCGGACGATAGCATGTCATCTCGGTGCAAGGCCGCACATTCACACCATGATAGCCAACGCCGCCAGTTGCATTGAGGCCGATAATGACGCCGGCATAAGCTATCAGCTTAAGGGTACCGAAGTCGATCATCGACGCCATGCTCTCGCCTGAACTTCTCAATGGCATCATCAAGCTGTTTACCCAATGCGATATCGTCCTCGCCTCGCATGCGCGCCATCCACAACGCCCGCACCATGCGGGTCACCAGCAGCAGGTATTGCGCTTCAGCATCGGTCATGCCACCACGCCTTGGATCACCGGCAACAGGTGCACAGGCACAGGATCGGTGTGCGCCCACCACATCGCCTCATACACCACGTAATAAACGCCCGGCGTCAGGGTAGCCGCCTCCCGCGCCGCATCCATCGCCGACTTGCTGTCAGGGTATAAAGCATTGATCACCCCACTGCCGCCAATGCCTGCGGTGGTCCAGGTATTGCCGCCGACCGAATCGTCCAGCGTCGGATCGATCCCAGGAGTAAACGCGGTGACGATCCAATGCTTGATGACGGGGGTTTCGGCCATTGCAATCACACGCTAGTCTGGGTTGGGTCTGCTTGATATCGTTGGCAACGCTATTTGTTCATGGGTCTTACTTGACGGCTGAGGCACGCTAGTATGTTTTGGGGCTGCTTTACATAACTGGCACGCTGGCATTTCTTGGATCTACTCAAATACTCTGGCACGCTGGGGGAGCCTGGGTCTACTCTTGTCAACTGGCACGCTATGCTATTTTGGGTCTGCTATCAACGTTTGGCACGCTGGATCTTTCTGGGTCTGCTCCTGAGCTCTGGCACGCTTAGTCTCTTGGGTCTGCTACACGGTTACTGACACGCTGCGATCAACTGGATCTACTCGAACACCCTGGCACGCTGAGACTCATTGGATCTACTTGAGCACTCTGGCACGCTATTAAGCCATGGGGCTACTTATCTTGACTGGCACGCTGCTTCAATTTGGGTCTACTGCCGTGCTATGGCACGCTAACCATCTCTGGGTCTACTCTTCAAGACTGGCACGCTTGAACCAACTTGGGGCTACTAGCTTCAACTGGCACGCTTATTCTCGTTGGGTCAGCTACTTTCGTTGGGCACGCTAGCTACGCTTGGGTCTGCTAAACCTTCCTGGCACGCTCTTCCTGACTGGGTCTGCTATCGAATGTTGGCACGCACTGTGGACAGCGTCAACAAGTGACGCTGCCGTTGTCTGGGTCTGCTCGGAGACCGTGGCAATTACCGATGTGCACTAGGATGTGCACCCGACGCCAATGGATTGACGGTCGGGGCATTCGGATCGGCGGGAGTGTTGGCGCTAATGGCCGCACCCAACGCCGCAGCCGAACTGTTGAGCTGTGAAGCCAATGCCTGCAGCGCCGATGAGTCGTTGTTGGCCACCGCATCGGTGATCTGCTTGGCCAGCCCCTGGATCAGCGTCACCGCCGACTGTTCGAGGTTCGTGTTCGCCTGTACCTGTGCTTGCAGATCGTCTAAGGCAGCCATGATATGCTTCTCCTGGGTTTGAAGGGTAGCTAAGCTCGTCTTCTGCACTTGTAGACTCGTTTGCAGCTGATTCAACTGCAATTGAATGCTGGCCAGCTGCGTCATCAGATTATTAAAATCGCGCTGGGTCCAGAAATATACGCCGCCGATATTCGCCACATCGATCTCCAGTGCTCCTGGACGCAACCGTATACTGAGTTCGGGGCCATCCATCAGTCGGGCTTCTGCGCAAGCTGCTCGGCTTGCTGCTTGGCACGTATGAGCTTTTCCTGGTTTTGCAAATGCGCCTCCGCCCGCGCCACGTACTCGATGGCATCCTGGCGGAAATTATCGATCCAGCCGAAGTCCCACGCCCGGTCCAGCAGTACCTCCATGCGCATGCGGCGCAAGCCGCCTTTGCGGCGTCGGGCTTTACGATACTCGCGCATCACTTGCTTAACGGTGACTGTCATGCATCTGGCTCGCGCACGGTGGGGTGGTCATCCTGCTCACTGATGAAGCCTGCACCATGGCAGTTCGGGCAGGTTTCCCAAGTGCTATCCTCGGCTTCGACCCTGCCGACGCCATTGCAATCAGGGCATACTTTTACATCAGCCATATGCAGCCACCGCTTAGGCATTGCGCTGTCGTACGTTGGGTCTTCTCAAGCTAATTGGCACGCTTGCATCGTCTGGGTCTGCTAGCTTCAGTTGGCATCGCTGCGGAACATTGGGTCTGCTCGGTCAGCTTGGCATGGTTTAGTCTTCCTCCCCCATGCTCACTGGCAGCAGGCGGCCCTCGGTGGCCTGGATATAGCGCAGCACGTTCTCGGAGAAGCCGGTGACGTGTGCGGTCCAACCCTCGCCATAACCGACGCCGTTCTTATAGCTGCCGATATTGATCATGTAGGCGTAAGGGAACTGCGGCGCCGCCACCTGATCATGACTTTGCTCGTCGGTGATGACAATCAACCGCTGCGCCGTGATCTCGTTGCTGAGCTTGCGAATGGCAGCGCCCATATAAGTGCCGCCATTGGGCTGCGAGCGGATGATGCTGGGTATCCCAGCCAAGCCGCGCTCGCAGCTCACTTCCACCAAGTTATTGGAAAAGCTGAATATGCGGCGCTCACCCTTGACGATACAAGCTAGGGCTGCGGCCGCATCCATGCGGGTCAAGTCGGACCGCTGTGATAGCTGATCCTGCATGCTGCCCGACACGTCGACCAGCACTATGGTCATGCCTGGAAGGTCGGGCAACAAATCGATGCTGGCACCCATTGCCTCGTTCAATGCCGATTCGTATTGCGGGGCAGCCCGCGCGGCAGCGACAAAGCGGAACGGTAGCACCCGATGCGCCCCGTTGCGGCGCGCCAAGATGGCATCGGTCACCAGCATGGAGTTGACGTGCGCCTCGACCATGTTGCGCAGGTTACGCAGCAGTGCGAGGTAGCCAAGCTGTCCCTCACGCAGCAGCCGCTCGAAGGTGGCCTTCTTGTCGGCGCCGCCGCTGAGCGCCACCTCCCAAGTATCGGGCGTGGCCAGCTCGTGCTTCACCACCTTGCGCCACAGCTCGGCCTGCGCCTCATCCTTGGGCTTGGGGCGGGCAATGCGCAATACATCACGCAGTGATAGCTGCCCCCTGCGGTCATACTTCGCCAGCTGATATTCGTCGAACCTGGGCAACAGCTTGCGGATGCCATTGGCCCAACCATGCGGGATCTTGCGCTGGTTCTGCCCACGTGCCTTCTGGCAGGCGAGGATGATGGCCAAGCTCTCGGCCATCTCGTCCACCCGCTGGATGGTATGCGCCATGGTTACCGGCAGCAGTGATGGATTGCGCCGTGACAGGATCTCCAGCAACAGCAACGGGGCATGTCGCAAGTTGAATGAGGTGCGCGCCTCGATGGCCAATTCGGCTAGCTTGTCGGCAGGCACCAAGGCCGCGACTTCAGCTATGCGCTGCGCGATATCCTTGCCGGATTCATAAAACTGTCGTTCCCACAGCATGCAGGCCAGCAACGACCGTCGCAGCTGCGCCACCGGGTCGGTCAATGCGACCGCGGGCGCCCCCTCATGGGTTCTGGCGGTGACGTTGAGGCGGGCCATACCAATCATCCGCTATTTATCATTGGGTCTACTACGCACAACTGGCACGCTCGTTCGGCGTGGGTCTACTGGGGAGTGCTGGCACGCTATTCAAGTTTGGGTCTACTTGATGAGATTGGCACGCTTCGTTACGTTGGGTCTACTATCGCGTACTGGCACGCTCAGACGCATTGGGTCTACTGAAACACGCTGGCAGTCCGACGTCGGTGCAACGAGGCAAGTGATGGCTACTGAGTTTCTTATCATAGAAGTATCAGCAGCACGCAGCGCTCGTTGCACAAACGCCAGTGGCCCGGCAAATGATGGCTACGGATTCTCATTTGATGCGAAGTATCCGTAACACGCAGCGCGGACCGAGTCGGTCATACGCTAAAATACCATGCCAAGGCAAGTGGCGCGCTGCGCTTATTTGGTTCTGCTCATTAGGCTTGGCACGCTCGTTAAACCTGGGTCTGCTTGTTGATGCTGGCACGCTTTATTGGCTTGGGTCTACTCCCGCCCTATGGCACGCTGTTTGATCTTGGATCTACTAAAGCCGAATGGCACGCTGTTCTACGTTGGATCTACTTTTCGATTCTGGCACGCTGGTCTTGCCTGGGTCTGCTGGAACTCGCTGGCACGCTTCATCCATATGGGTCTGCTAGTTCACTATGGCCGCGCTTGTTCACTTTGGTTAGCCTCGCCGTAACTGGCTCGCTGTAACGTATTGGATCTACTTCATCAATTTGGCACGCTACTAAACGATGGAGCTACTTTTCGGTTTTGGCACGCTCGTCTGCCTTGGGTCTACTGAGGCAGAGTGGCACGCTGGCAACGATTGGGTCTACTCAAGTACGTTGGCACACGCTAAGATTAACTGGGTCTACTAGCGTTAACTGGCTCGCTGTAACGTATTGGATCTACTCGCACCGTCTGGCACACTTGGTCTTCGTGGGTCGACTACGGTGAATTGGTACGCTGCTTAATTTTGGATCTTACTCGCAGTATCTGGCACGCTGGCGGCCTTTGGGTCTGCTCGGCGTCTCTGGCTCGCTGGGGAAAACTGGATCTGCTCGATTTAGGTGGCACGGCCTATATAGCGGGCCGCAGCCGCCTTGGCAACCCCCTATTTCGACCAGCCACTGTAGCTGTGGTCGTAAAGTGGTCCGCCAGTTAATTTAGCAAAGGCTCCCGCTGCAGCGTCGATCTGGTCCAGGTACTTGCCGTTCGGATAGCTTTCGGCCTCGTTGAGGAACTCGTAGTTCCAGGTGCCAGCTACCAGCCTTACATTGTTGTTCTGCACCTGCGCCGCAAACGGTTCGGCGCGCACCTCGTTGGAGCCGGTAACCTTGTCGGCGTAGGCGTTGAACCCCGCCAAGTTCCTGATGCTGGCCTCGGCTGATTCCTTGCCGCCGCTGCCCGGCTCCTGCTCCACCCAGACCTCGTAGCTATAACCATACTGCTGCACGTCCATGCTGGCGAAGGTCTTGATGTGCTGCTCGCGCTCCAGCGCGCCCCAGCGTCCTCTGGCTACATGGCTGATGACGAACTGGCCGTTTTTAGTCTCGTGCATCAGCACCATGGCGGTGTAAGCGCCCTCGCCGCCCTCGGTGCCAGCTTTGTCGATGTAGCGGATCGACCGCTTGATCATGTCGCGGTTGAAGCTCGCGATGCAGGTCAGCTTATCGATCGGGAAGATGCCGCCGCCGATCACGATCGGGTGCTGCTGGTACTCGGATTGCCAGCTGGCCTCGGTCATCAGCTTCTTGCGTTCCAGCAGGTGGTCCAGCGGCTTGACCGAGGGAAACAAGGCGGTGCCTGCACGGCGGAACGGCTCGTCATGCTCGGCGATGGCTGGATAGCTGACGATGGTGACGTCCTTTTCCCGCTCCAGGTAGCGGCCCAGCAGGTCGTCGACGTGCCAGCGGGTCATGATGATCAGCTGCCCCGACGTCCTGGACATGCGCGGCATCCAGTCGTCGGTGAACCAGTTCCACACCTTGGCGCGCTCGGCCACGCTCAAGGCTTCGGCGCGCCCCTTGTGCGGGTCGTCGATCACGCCCAGGTGCAGCTCTTTGCCGTTGATGCCCGACTCCACCGTGGTGTTGATGAAGCTGCCGCCGGTGGCGATGCCAGCGTGGTTGGCGAACTCGACCAGCCACTGGTTGGCGATCAGGCCGTTGCCGCCGGTGTGCAGCGCGGGGAACGCCGCCTGGAACTTGGCGTCGGCCCAGATCCGCTGCAGGTTGCGGTTACGCTGCGTGCCCAGGTCATCCGAATAGCTGGCGAAGATGACCTTGAGCTTGGGGTTGTTGCCGACAATCCAAGCGATGAAGTCCTCGACGGTTAAACTCTTGCCATGCTGCGGCGGCGCCATGATGGCCATGCGCGGGCGCTTGCCGTCGAGCAGATCCTTGGCGAACTGCTGCAATCGGTAAGCCACCGTCTTGGTCCACCAGTTCCAGCGCAGCTCGGGGCGCATGTAGGCGCGATACTCGCGAAAGCTTGCCCGCACATCGTGCAGCCGCAGCTGATCTAGCAGGTCGGGCGTATCTGGCGGCTGCGGCGGCAACCGCAACCGTACCGCGGCGGTCATGCGTGCCCCAGCACCGGCAGGTTAAGCAGCTTATGCTGATCCTGCAGCTTGACCTCGACGGCGACGTCGGCGCGCATCGCCTCCACCCGCTTGATGGCAGCTAACAAGGCTGGAGGTGGCGGCGGCGTACTCGGATCGTATGGGTCATCGTGCGCATAGGCGAAATCGTGCAGCCACAGCGCATAATGCTCCAGCGCCTTGGCCAACGCGAACACCGCCTGCGGCCAATCTGGTATGCGTTCCACGCTGTTGAAGTCGAAGCCGTCATCGCTCATCACGTCTGACCTTCGATGGACGCTACAATATCCGCCTCGGTCACATCATCATCGTCGCTGGCGTGGGTGCTGGTCAAGCGGAAGGTTTCTGGAATGTGCAAACCACGCTCGTTGAGAATGCTACGCAATTGCTGCGGCGGAATCAATTCCACCGTTTGCGTAGTCTGGATGTTGAGTCGCACATCCTTGGGGATAAGTCCCTTGGCTATGCTCAGGAATCCACGCAGATCCTTTTCAATCACATACAGCATGAAGGCGGTGAAGGCCGCCACATCCGACATCGGATCGAACTGCTGCGGATCCAACCCGTTGTCCTGCGCGTATTGCCCGCCATAGATGATGATCGCCTGGGTAATACCCTCCACCATCAGGTTGGTGGAGCGGTTGCGGCTTCCCAGTGGGCGTCCAGGCCCGCCGCGTTGACCCTCCTGAAACTGGCCAGCATGAGTAACCGGCGGCTGTAAGCGGCGACGTGGAACTGGCATGAACGTTTCTTTATATGGCTGCAACAGGTAGGGGTCGAGACGCAGTTACCACAGTCCCATACAATTGCCTGCATGGATGGTAGCCGCAATAGCTGCGGCGGCGAACGCTATGCAGCCAACTGCACCGCGTCCGCGGCAATGAACACTTTCAGCTTGCGCCCCAGCACATCCAGCAGGATGCGGGTGCGGTCATGCGTGCACTGGCCCAGGTAGAGGCCGGTCTTACCTTCGAAGCTGCCGCGCACGATATTGACCCGCATGCCCGGCTTCGGTTTCGGAAGCTGGACAATGCCGTCGATCTCGCGCTGCTGCAATTGGTGGATGATGGCGTCATGGATGGTGGCGGGGTCGTCGCCGTGGCGAATCAAGCCTGATACGCCGAACGTGCTCAGCAGTCTGGGCCAGGATTCGGTGAAGCGGACGAACATGTAAGACGGGAACAGCGGTACGGCGATGATGCGGGCGGGGATGCGCTGCTTGCGCATGATCAATGGCCGGTAGGTCTCGAACCCTTGCGCGAGGCAGTTTTCCGCTGCCCAGGCTTCGCGGTGCGGGCGGGTGGTCACGACCAGCCAGTTTTGCGCAGTCACATGCGTCAACCCATGCTGTGGAAAATATTTCTGTGTCGAAATCCCCTTTAGGCGCTTTTATGGCATAACTCAAGCGCTTGTGGGTCATTCTTAACGACC
>JANWJO010000199.1 GCA_025449435.1 Chloroflexota bacterium
GATACGCCGGTTCTGCGTGCGTTAAGCGCACCGCCAGGGCGTACGCCGGCGAATAGGGAGCATCGCCATGCCTGTCGTATGCCGCCGGCTGGAAGGGCGTATCGCCCTCGTCACCGGTGCGGCGCAGGGCCTTGGCGCAGCTATCGCCAACCGGCTGGCTTCTGAAGGGGCGAGCGTGGCGCTCCTGGATCTGCAAGAAGAACGGGTGCACACGCTTGCTCGAGAAGTTGGCGGTAGCCACGCTGCCGCAACGCTCGGCCTGGTAGCCAGTGTCACGTCCCGTCCCCAGGTGACGGAGGCCGTCCAAACGGCGCTGGCGCGTTTTGGCCAGATCGACATCCTCGTCAACTCGGCGGGCATCCTCCGGCTCAGTTCCATTCTCGACTGCACGGAGGGAGAATGGCAGCAGGTCCTCGACGTCAACCTCACCGGCACCTTCCTGATGTGCCAGGCCGTGCTACCCGGCATGGTGGAACGGCGCCATGGCCGCATCATCAACATCTCCTCGTCGGCCGGCAAAATTGGCGGCCTCCAGTCGGGCATCGCGTATAACACCGCTAAAGGCGGCATCTTGTCGTTTACCAAGTCGCTGGCGCGCCAGTTCGCCCCCCAGGGCATCACCGCCAACGCTATTTGCCCCGGCACCGCCGATACTCCCATGGGCCATCAGTTCAACGACGCTCAATTGCGATCGCTCATCGAGCGCATCCCTATGGGCCGGCTCGCATCCCCCACCGACATCGCCGCGGCGGTGGCCTATCTGGCCTCGGACGACGGCGGCTTCGTCACCGGCGAAATGCTCGATGTGAGCGGTGGCATGGTGATGGATTGACCGCCGGCACTGGCCACGAGCACCGGCTTCCTGAGTACATGTTGCCGTGCCTGATGGAACAGTAATGGCAGGCTCACCACCAAGCACACCAAGCCGCACACCAGGATCGACAGCGACACTCCCCACTCGTCGGCCGCTTTTCCCACGATCAGGCTGCCCACGGGGATGAGACCGGAGTTACCGACCACCCACACGCCCATGACGCTGCCCACGATTTCGTTGGGCACTGCCAGTTGCACAGAAGCGTTGGCAGTAGAAAGAAACGCGATGGTTGAGAATCCCACAATGGCCAGCATCGGCAGGGCCACGGCGGGCGCTGAGGTTGCGCCGAAGCCCACCAGACCGAGTCCAGCTACACCGAGCATGACGAACATCGCCACATCTGGTCGCCGCGCCACCCAGCGCTGGCCGCTCACCACCGCGCCCAGGATGGCACCGATGCCCACGGCACCCAGTTCGTAGCCGTAACCAGTTGGTCCAATCTTGAGCACGATGGCCGCGAAGGCCGGCAAGAACGTCTGGTAGGACGAGCCAAAGATGGCGATCACCGCGGTGACTAAGAGCACGTTGCGCACGTCCACGTGCTGCCAGGAGTAGCTGAAGCCGCGCGTCACCATATCCTTCCAGCGCAAGGCACGGGAGCGTGCCTCTGGTGCTACATGAATGAACAACAGCGCCGTCATCACGCCGAGTGTCGAGGCGCTGCCGATGATCAGGCAGGGTGCTGGGCCGAACTGCGCCAGCACCGCCCCACCCAGGGCCGGACCCAGCACGCGGGTGAGGTTGAAGCGGGCCGAGTTGGTGGCAACGGCGTTGCGCAGGTGTTCCGGCCCCACCAGGTCTTTGATAAACGCCGACCAAGCGGGCCACATGAACGCATTGGCCAGTCCTGTCACCAGCGCGGTTATCATCAGTGCAGGAATGGTCAATCGGTCCAACACCGCCAGCACGGCCAGGCCGCTAGAAGCCAGGAAGCTGATGAACTGCGTGAGCAGGAGCAGCTTGCGCCGGTCAATCCGGTCTGACACTGCCCCGCCCACCGCGCCCAGCACCAGCAGCGGCGCCATCTGGGCGAAGTTGGCCACACCGAGCAGGAAGTCAGAATTGCCTAGCTGGAGCACCAACCAGCCGAAGGCGACGGTCAGCAGCCAGGACCCAAGCCCCGACACGAACGAGCCGCCCAAGAACAAGCCATAGTTCCTGTTGATGACGGCGCTAGCCAGCGACTCGCGCATACGGTTGAACATGGCTGTGAAGTATAGCTAGGGGAGTGGTGACGAGGGAGGCGCTCCCTGCTCGTCAGCTTCTGGCGCGACCGCTCAGCCGTCCTCTATCTTGTCCCCAGCGGAGGCCGGCGTGCGCGTTAGCTCGGCCTGGAAGGCAGCGGCATCGCGTGCGTTGCGCAACGCATTGCGAATAGCCCGTGGCGTGGACCTACCGTGCGCTACGATCGCCACGCCATTGAGCCCTACCAGTGGTGCGCCGCCGTACTCAGCGTAGTCGAACTGCCGGCCGATGCGCCGGAAGGCAGGGCGTAAGCCAGCGGCCAGCAGCTTGTTCACGATGTTCGCGGTGAGTTCGGCGCGGATACGACCGACTACAAACTCGCCAACACCTTCAGCGGTCTTGATGAGCACATTGCCGGCGAAGCCGTCGCACACCACCACGTCGAAGTCGCCACTGGTGACATCTTTGCCCTCGACGTTGCCCACAAAGTTGAGTCCGCTGGCCTTGAGCAATTGGTGAGCCCCCTGGATAACCAGCGGCCCCTTTTCCGGCTCCTCGCCGTTGGACAGTAGGCCGATGCGTGGATTGGGCCGCCGCATCACTCGTTGGGCGTACCGGCTACCCAACTGGCCAAACTCCAACAGGTTGTTCGGCTTTACCTCAGCGTTGGCACCCACATCCAGCAGCAAGACCGGCTGTTTCACCGTGGGGAACAGCGTGGCGATGGCCGGCCGGTCCACACCGGGCAGCCTGCCCAACGTCAGCAACGCCACGCCAAAGAAGGCGCCGCTGTTGCCAGCGGACACGGCAGCAACGGCCCGCCCGTCTTTCACCAGCCGGCACGCCACGTGCATGGAGGAGTCGCGCTTGTGGCGCACGGCTGCTGCCGCATGCTCGCTCATGCCGATGGTTTCGCTGGCATGGACGATACGTACCTCCTCGCCGTGATATTCCTGGGCGGCCAGGAGCGCTCGCAAAGCCGGCTCATCGCCCGTAAGTAGCACGTGGATACCAAGATCGCGAGCGGCCAGGATGGCCCCCAGAACCGTCGCGGTGGGCGCGTTATCGCCACCCATGGCGTCGAGCGCGATAACCGCTGGCGTGTTGGTCGTCACGTCAGCGATGATAGCGCACTGGTGATCGCTGTACAATGCCAGCGGCAACCGGCCCAACGCGACCACTGCCACCTGGTGAAACCGCTGGCCGGGCAGAAGGGACAGCCACCATGGCCAATTCACGTCCTGCGCCCCGTCGCTGGCTTTGTGAGACGTGGGAAGAGCGCGACGCTCTGGTGCGACGGTACGGCAAGGACCGGCTGCGCATCACCGTGATCGAGGAGATCGACGACTTTGACATCATGACCATCAAGTACCAGGTGGAAGAACTGCCGTCTCCAGAAGCACCATCTGGAAACAGCCAGCCGCCCCGGTGATCGCCCCACGGCTCGTGCCTGCCATCGTCGCCTGCTTCCTCGCAACCGGCATGGCCGCCAGCCCTCACGTTAGCTTGCCAGCGTGGGTCGTCACAACCGGCGCAACGGCGCAATGGTCCGGTACCGACGCACACGCCGTCGATTTCGGGCAGCTCGCCGCCGGATCAGCACTGGTGCTGTTGAGTCGTAGCAGTGATCGTTCGCTGGTGTTCAATCCGGTGACCCAAGACATCGCGTACGTGTCCTCACCTGCGCTGGAGGACGGCACCCCGCCGTACGCTTCGGCCATTCTATTGAGCCTAAGTGGTCAGGATCGGGTGGTACACGTCGCGATCGCCGCCACATTGGAGCAGCAAACGCGCGGCCTCATGGGCCGAACATTGCTCGGCGGCAACGACGGCATGCTGTTTGTGTTTGACCAAGACACTACCGATGCCTTCTGGATGAAGGACACGCCGTTGCCGTTGTCGATTGCCTTTGTGCAAGCTGATGGCACGGTCGTGGCGGTGCAAGACATGGCGGCAGAGTCTGACGACTTGCACACATCGCCGGCGCCGTACCGCTATGCGTTGGAGGTCAACCAGGGCTATTTTGCGGCTATTGGCTTCGGTAGCGGTGCGCACCTGGTGGTATCGTTGCCTCCGCCGGCCGGGTGAACGGAGAGGGTACTGGCTCATGAACGTCGTGCTCATCGCGCTGGATACGCAGCGCGCGGATCGCTTGGGGTGTTATGGCTACCAGCGTCACATCAGCCCATTCATCGATAGTCTGGCCCATGGCGGCACGCTGTTCGAGCAGTGTTACGCGCCCAACATTCCCACCCACCCCAGCTTCACCACCATGCTCACTGGCAAGGAGGCGATCACCCACAACATCGTGAATATCGGCGGACGTGTGCCGCCGGCCGAGGGCGTTAAGCTGCTCGCCGAGCTACTCGCTGAGCATGGCTATTTCACGGCCGCTGTGGACAATATGAAGCGACACTTCCCGCGCGGCTTCCAGTTGTATCAGGACTACGCTTGGGATCGTGCAGTGCCCGGCGTGCTGCGCAAGGCAGAAACAGTCACTAACGCCGTCCTGCCCACGCTTGACACCATCGCCGGGCAGAACAGGCCTTTCTTCCTGTTTATTCACTATTGGGACCCGCACACTCCCTACTTGCCACCGGCGCCGTACGCCAACCTGTTCTACCCTCCGTCGCGGAACCCTCGCGATCAGCGCCACACCAGCATGGACAAAGTGTGGGCGTTTGAACCGTTCCGCTGGTACTTCCACGAGTGGATGCCCGGCGTCACCGACACTGAATACGTCAACAGCTTGTACGATGGCGAAGTGGCGTATATGGATCAGCACCTCCGGCCGGTGTTCAGCCATCTGCGCAGGTTGGGGCTGGATCGTGACACGGTCGTCATGATCACCGCCGACCACGGCGAGGTGCTCGATGAGCACGAGGGGTACTATGACCACCACGGTCTGTACGAATGCAACGTCCACGTGCCCTTAATCATATGGGCGCCTGGCCTGGTGCCAGCCGGGAGGCGCGTGCGCGGACGGGTGGAGAACCTCGACATTACGCCAACTATCCTCGACTTGTGCGGCGTGGCTAGCGGAGAGGCGCTGGAAGGCGTGAGCTTGTTGCCCAGCTTGTTCGGCCTGCGCGACGGCAACTACGACGACATGTTCTTTAGCGAAGCCACCTGGCAGGTCAAGCGCGCGGTACGCAGCGGCCGCTACAAGCTCATCAAGATGCTCCAACCCAGCTTTCACACCGGAGCGACCGACTTTGAGCTGTATGACGTGGAAGCCGACCCGAATGAGCAGCATAACCTAGCCGGTGACCTGCCGAACACGGTGCAGGAACTTGACGCCAAAATTGATGCCTACGTGGCGCGCCGCCTCATCGAGACAGGCCGTGCCGTTGATCCGCTCATCGAGCAAGGTCAGTGCGCTTCCTGGATCGGCAAGCAGCCGGAATCCGATGCTGAACGCGCAAACTATGGCCGCCACTGGCAGGGCGCCATGGCGGAAGGCACGCCAGCAGCCACCATTCCCGATCCGTCAGTACTCAACGCCGGTGAGCGCCAGTAACGTGGAGCAACGCACCGAAAAACTCGACTTGCATACGCACACCACCTGGTCCAGTGGCTTCAGCCAGCCAGTGGAGTTGGTGCGGCTGGCCAGTAAAGAAGAAGTGTCCACGCTGGCCATCACCGACCACCACGCTCTCGGTGGGTACCGCGAAGCACAGCCAGCGGCCGAGCGGCTGCACATGTGCCTGATTCCGGCGATCGAGCTCGATTGCCGCAGTGAGGACCGCCGGGTCGACTTGCTCGGCTATTGGATCGACCCTGAGTATGCCCAGCTTCAGGAGTTCTTGCGCCAGTATCGCGGCAGCGTCGGGTGGATGATGCGGGATCGTGCCTTCTTGGGCGCGGTGTTCGGCGCCCACGGCATCGCCTACAATGAGGCAGCGTTCCACGAATTTGCTGGTACCGACGAGCCGACCTATCCGATGCTGGTCGAGTACCTGGTCGCCGCTGGCTGGGGAAGGTCACTCGGGCAGGTGTTCGGCTCCTTGAAGCAGCTTTCGCTCAGTGGGTCACTGCCTCGCATCAAGCGCACGGACCCGCCGGTCGAGCTAGCCTCCCAGGTGTTACGCGCCGCAGGCGGAGTGGTGGTGCTCGCTCATCCCGCGCTCATCCGTGACGACGACGTGGTCCGGCACATTGCCGCCTCAGGGCATGTGGATGCAATCGAGTCACCGTATACCAGCTACTGGACCGGCGGTGACGACAAGAACGCGGCCTACGCGCGTCTAGCCGGCGAATTTGGCCTGGCTACGTCCGGCGGATCCGACTTCCACGCGTATCCACACACCGACGCCACGTTGGGTGTGGAACTGCCCGTTGACGTTCTGACAGCGCTACGAGCGAGGCGTCGCGCCTAGTCTAGATACTCTTTCAAGCTCTCGGTTTGGCGGCAGGAGCGCAGGTGCTGCAAGGCCTGCGCCTCGATCTGGCGGATGCGCTCGCGCGTCACGCCGAATTCCCGGCCCACTTCTTCCAGAGTTCGCTCGCGGCCGTCGTCAAAGCCATAGCGCAACTCCAGTACCCGCCGCTCGCGCTGATCCAGCTGGTCGAGCAAGTCGGCCATTTCTTCGCGCAACAACTGCATATGCGCAGCGTCGGCGGGAGCGGTGGCCTGCTGGTCGGCTATGAGGTCGCCCAGGTGTACATCCTCGTCGTCGCCCAGTGGCGTCTCGAGTGACACCGGCCATTGGGAGACGCGTAGAATTTCCTGGACCTCCTGGACTGGCAAGCCGACAAACTCAGCGATTTCCGCGCGCGTGGCGTCACGCCCCAGGCGTTGCTGCAGCAGCGTCGCCGCCTTGGTCACCTTGTTGATCATCTCGCCGATATACACGGGAAGCCGGATGGTGCGGGCCTGATCGGCGACCGCGCGTTGAATACCCTGACGGATCCACCAGGTGGCGTAGGTGCTGAACTTGAACCCGCGATGGTAATCAAACTTCTCCACCGCACGCATCAAGCCGATATTGCCCTCTTCGATCAGGTCGAGAAAGGCGATGCCTCGGTTCATGTACTTGCGTGCCACACTGACAACCAGGCGCAAGTTGGCTTGAATCAGACGGTCACGGCCGTTGTGCCCGCGCCGGATCGACGTGTAGACCTCGGGATACTCCTCCTGCGCCACAACCCCATCGTCGAGCCGCGTCTGAGCGAGCTTGCCAAGCTCCATTGCTTTTGCCAGCAACACCTCTTCACTGGCCGTCAGGAGCGGCACCGAGGCCGCTTCGCGTAGGTACAGTTTGACGAGGTCTTCCAGGTCCTGGTCTTCCGTGACCGCGATGGTGCGATCGTGCGCATCGAGCGACTCCACGTTGATACCTGGCGGAGCCAGCGTCACTGTCCGTTCACCATCAACCAATGGGACGAACTCTAAGGGGTGCGCCGCCTGGTGGAAGGGCTCGATACGGGGGAAAACCAGCTGGTTGATCGCTGGTGCTGGGTTGGACGTGTCGGCCTGAATGCGGAAGAAATCGACCCGGCACTTAAACTCGACGGCCGATTCGCGGGAACTGCTGAGCCGATCCTCGCCCGTCGCGATACGACCCTCATCCGTAACAGCCACGCGCCTTTGCCCCCTCTGCGTTGTTACTTGAAAAGGCTATCGCCGCACGAAAAGTGCGAATCTTCTGCTTGAATCCCCCAAGGTGCCCAGTGAAAACCATTCCTGAGGCGAACTGTACCCTGGAGGTAAAGCGTATGTCAACCATGTATCAAATTCCCGGCATCGCGATTCCTCCTGGAAGGAACGGGTTCGTGCGCGCCGAGCCCTGCTGTTGCAGCTCGTAGCAGCGGGGTGTGCCCTTTCGACCCATGCTGTGGTGCCGGTTGTATGATATAGTATGTCCGACAGGGCGGCTGCACCATGTTCTGGCAGATCAGCTATGGAGCGCGGTTCGCTCTCTGGGCGAGCAAACGCCCGCACACGCGTGGGCCTGCCCTTCCCGGCAACTGGCCCTGAAGGAGAAGTCGCAGTGCCCCCCCGTTCCGTTCACGGTGTCGTTCCTCCAGTGTGTACGCCATTGACCCAGGACTACGAAGTCGATACGCACTCCTTGTTGCGCCTAGTCGATCACTTGCTAGACGCTGGCGTCGACGGACTCTTTGTGCTGGGTTCAACCAGCGAAGTCGCGTTCCTCCCCGACCGTCAGCGCCAATGCGTCATGGAAACCGTGGTCAAGCACGTCGGTGGCCACGTGCCGATCCTGGCAGGCGTGATCGACATGACGACACTGCGCGTGCTCGCACACGTGGGCGTGGCCACCGCTGCCCATTGTGACGGCGTCGTGGTGACGGCGCCGTTCTACACCCGCACGCACCCTGTCGAGATCGAGGCCCACTTTCGCATGATCGCTGACAGGAGTGAGCTGCCCATCTATGCCTACGACCTGCCAGGGTCGGTGGGCAGCAAATTCGACAACGCCATGATCTTGCGGCTGGCCAGCGATGGCGTGATCGCCGGCCTCAAAGATTCCAGTGGTGACGATGCCGGCTTGCGCAACCTGATCGTGGCACGCAAAGCCCTGGGGACGCTCGACCAGTTCAGCGTGCTCACCGGCTCCGAACTAACCGTGGATAGTGCGTTGCGCATGGGGGCCGACGGCGTCGTGCCTGGGCTTGGCAACGTCGACCCTGCTGGCTACGTCCGTCTAAACCGCCTATGCCAGAAGCACGATTGGGACAGAGCGCTGGCCGAACAAGAGCGCCTCATCCGCTTGTTTGACATTGTCAACGTTGGGTCCCCAGCACGCATGGGGCGCGGCGCCTCAGCGCTCGGTGCGTTCAAGGCCGCCCTGCGCCTCCAGGGCATCATCGACGATCCGCGCACCGCTCCTCCGTACGTGCAACTCAACGACGAGGAAGTGGAGCGCGTGCGCACGTTGCTCGTTGCTGCTGGGCTCCTGTAGTGGCCCTAGCGCTTGGCCTGGTCGCAGCGGTGGACATTGGCGGCACGAAGATCGCCGGCGCCATGGTCGACGCGAGCGGCACGATCAGGTCGCGGGCCAGCCGTCCCACGCCGGCAGGTGGATCCAAACCCATCATGGCAGCGATCGTGGACCTCCTCACCGACCTGACCTCGGATCAAGCGGTGCTGGCTATCGGTGTGGGCGCACCCGGCGTGATCGATCCAGCGACCGGCACCGTGACGTCCGCCACCGACATTGTGCCGGGCTGGTCCGGAACGCCGGTTGGCGGCATCCTCCGCCAGCAGTTTGGCGTACCGGTTGCAGTAGACAACGATGTGACGGTCATGGCCTTTGGTGAGTGCCAGTTGGGAGCGGGCCGCCATCACGGCTTTGTGTTGTACGTCTCGGTCGGCACTGGCGTTGGTGGGGCGATCACACGTGACGGTGCTTTGCTGCACGGCCGGCATGGCAGTGCTGGGCTGATCGCGCACCTCCTGGTACCGGTGCTCGGTAGAGTGCCGTGTGGCTGCGGCCGCTTCGACCATCTCGAAGCGGTAGCCGCCGGTCCCGCTATCGTGGCAGCCTATGCCCTGTCATCTGGAAACAGCACCATAACGGACCTGCGCGCGGTAGAGCGGCTTATGCGTACCGGCGATCCCCATGCAGGTGCAGCCATCACCGGTGCAGCGACCGTCCTTGGGCGGGCGCTGTCCGGCGTGGTCACCCTGTTCGATTTTGACGCAGTGGTGATCGGCGGCGGCGTGGCGCAAATTGGCCCTGCCTTCCTGGAACCGGTACGCACGGCGCTAGCGGCAGAAGCGTTGCCAGAAGGACGGGATACGCCGGTGTTGGCGGCCTCCTTAGGGACTGATGCGCCACTGGCCGGCGCAGCGCTGCTGGCCCATAAACAAGCGTACAGAGGTGCGACCTGAGCGGAGCCTTGAGCCTGGCCGAGTTTTTGGCTGCCGTGCGCGGCAGCCTGATCGTGAGTTGCCAGGCCAACGAGGGTCACGCCTTGCGCGATACGCCCACGATGGTGCGTATGGCGCTAGCGGCGCAAGCTGGCGGCGCTGCAGCCATCCGTTGCGGTGGTGTCGGTGGCATCGCCGACGTGGCGGCCGTCGCCACCGCCGGTTCGCTGCCTGTGATCGGTCTCACCAAAGACGGACTGACCGGCGTGTACATCACCCCCACAGTGGCCGCGGCACTCGCAGTGGTGAAAGCTGGGGCGGCGATCATCGCTACCGATGCCACCCGGCGTCCGCGTCCCGACGGCCTGTCTTTTGCCACCACGGTGCAAGCCGTCCACCATGCTGGCAGGCTGGTGATGGCGGATGTCGCCACGCTCGATGAAGGCCTGGCAGCGGCGAGTGATGGCGCGGACATCGTGGCCACGACCCTGTCTGGCTATACCGACGGTGGCCCCGTTCCGGAGGGTCCCGATGTGGCGCTGGTGCGAGCCTTGCGCCAAGCCCTGCCGCACGCCGTCATCGTGGCTGAGGGGCGGTATCACTCGCCCGACCAAGCGGCCGCTGCTATTGCAGCCGGCGCCACAGCAGTGGCGGTTGGCACGGCCATTACTGATCCAGCCTGGATCACGGCCAGCTACATTGCGCGTTTGGCGCTGGCCTAGCCCTTCGGGCCGCTACCGTGCGCGGCTCTGCACCACGTCGCCAGCTTCGGCATATTCCGGACTGGGCATGCCCTCGGGCAGTTGTTCTACGAACAATTCAGGGAACTGCGTGCGCACCGCGTCAACAATGCCAGCGGGGTCTAGCGCATAGCGCTTGCGCCACGACGCTTGCGGGCCGTGTTCCACAAACTCGTCAGGAACGCCCAACCGGCACACCCGGCAAGTTGTCTTACCAGCATCAGCCAGCGTCTCCAGCACGGCACTGCCAAAGCCGCCCATGAGGGCATTTTCTTCGACGGTAACAATCCGGCCAGTGTGCTGGGCCGCGCTGAGCACCATGTCGCGGTCCAGCGGCTTCAAAAAGCGTGCGTTGACTACCCGCGTAGACACGCCCAATTCCGACAACACGACGGCCGCGCGTTCTGCCGCTGGCACGCCGTTGCCGAGCGCCAGAATCGACACATCGTTGCCCTGACGGAGCGTCTCCGCCTTACCAATCGGCAGATTGACCGGCTGATCATCAAGGCGCACGCCTACCGCCGCGCCGCGTGGATACCGCACTGCAATCGGACCCTGATGTTGCAGCGCTGTATGCAGCATGTGCTGCAACTCGTTCTCATCTTTCGGCGCCATCAGCACGAGGTTGGGAATGCAGCGCATGTACGAGTAGTCGAACACTCCCTGCTGCGTCTTCCCATCGTCGCCGACGATGCCCGCCCGGTCAATCGCAAACACCACGGGCAGATTCTGGATGCACACATCATGGATGAGCTGATCGTAAGCGCGTTGCAAGAACGTCGAATAGATGGCCACGACCGGCCGGGCTCCTTGACGGGCAAGCCCCGCCGCCAGGGCGACGGCATGCTGCTCGGCGATGCCCACATCAATGAACCGGTCGGGGAACCGTTCGCGGAACGCGGTCAGGCCGGTGCCCTTGGCCATCGCTGCGGTAATGGCAAATACCCGTCGGTCGCTCGCGGCCGCGCGCGTGATGGCTTGGGTGGCAAAGGTCGACCAGCTCGCCACGACGGGACGGTCTCCCCCTGCAGCGGGTGCGGAGACATCGTGCCAAGCCGTGGCATTGGCCACAGCGCGCGGATCGCCTTTGCCTTTGATCGTCGCAACATGCACCAGCACGGGCCCGTCACAGTGTTTGGCTTCGGTGAAGGCCGCTTCCATGGCCGCGATGTCGTGACCATCGATGGGCCCAATCGACGCAAACCCCAAGCACGTCCACAGTGCATGTGAATCGCCCGCTGGGATGCGCTGGCCGCGTGCATCGGCCAGGCGCCCGGCTATGGCGCCAACGTTCTGGCAGATGGACATGCCGTTGTCGTTGAGCACGACTACCAGGTGCGTGCCACTGCCGCCGGCGTGGTTGAGCGCCTCCAGTGCCATGCCCGAAGTCATCGCGCCGTCGCCGATGATGGCTACGGCTTCACCGCGGTTGCCCAACGCGCGGTTCGCCATCGCGACGCCAAGCGCGAGCGATATGGAGTGGCCGGCGTGCGCCGTAAACACCGGGTCGTGCTCGCTCTCGTCAGGCGACGGATAGCCCATGAGGCCGCCTTCTTGGCGGATGGTGTCGAACCGGCGCGCTCGACCGGTCACCAGCTTGTGTGGATAGGACTGATGGCCAACGTCCCAAAAGAGACGGTCGCGCGGGCTTTCGAAGGAGCGGTGCAGGGCGAGCGTGAGTTCGACGGCACCAAGGTTGGGCCCATAGTGCCCGCCATTGCGCGGCACCACGCGCATGACCTCGGCGCGTATCTCCTTGGCGAGCTCACCAAGTTCGTCTGGGCTCATTCGCTTGAGCTCTTCAGGTCCCTGCAGAGCTTGGAGCCTGCTCATACCACTTCTCCTAGAGCGCCGCACTCAAACTCCGCTCGTCCGCTGCCACTGTGCCATTATTCCTGATCGAACACATCACCACATTCGGGGGTGTCCCAGGCGTACTTCCGTCTCGTCCTACCTCATGGTCATCGTAACCGCTTGGCGTCCATCCGCTTGCTCACTCCAAGCTTGAATGCTGCCCATCGCTTGTGGATATATCCCGACGATACGAGGGAAGTTGCATAATCATGGCAGCAAAAAGTCCTTCACTTCTTGACAGAATGCTGCAGGGTGCGTGGCATGGATGATGTGCCCAGCCCCTAGAACCTGCCGCCAGTGTCCCTGCGGCAGCTGTTGAACTGCCTGTGTCGCCGCTTCATTGGTGAGATGCGCGCCGAAGGCTGGATCCGCTTGCAATATCAATGCCGGCATGGTCGTCTCGGCCAGCCAGGATGTGACCCCGAATACCTGCTCTGGTTGGTCGAGCACCGCGGCAATTGCTCCTGGCGCGACACGCTCCCACATCCCGGCTTGGATGCGTGCCAGCGCCAGCCCGAGCTCCGGCGCGTAGGTACGCACCACTGGCAACAGATCTTCATCGTGCGCACGCTTGGCAGTGAGGATGCCGGCGAGGTATGGCCCTATACTGACCGGTCCATCGAAAGGGGGTTCCTCTAGGATGAGCTTTTTCACTAGGTCTGGACGCAGCACAGCCCCACCCAGCGCCGCGATGGCGCCTAGTGAATGGCCAAGCACATGAAGAGGTCCCCACTTCTGCGCCAGCCATTCGATGAGCAAGGCAGCGTCGGCTGCAAAGTCGCTGGCGAGGTAGCCGGACACCGGGTGTCCACTGCGCCCATGCCCGCGTAGGTCCGGCATAAACAACCGAAACGTGCCATAGAGCCGCTTGCTGATGGCCTGCCATACCGAGCCGTCCACACTCAAACCGTGAAACATTACTAGTGGCGGGCCTTCACCGGGCAGTTCGCGTACGAAGATCGAGATGCCGCCCAAGTCCACGCTTGCAGCGGTCATCGGTGGGGTCCGCGGCGTTACTTCGGATGACTGGACATTCGACATCGTGCTACAGCGTACGATGTGGCGTAGCGTTCGGGTGGCCTTCAACGCCGATGTGGTCGGAGGTGATTCGTTATGCCAGAACCGCACTGGGCCGACCCGCAGGTCCGGAGGGCCGCGGCGCTCGATTGTTTCACAGCCGCGCTGGCCGCTGCCGAGCCGCGCGCCGCCGTACGCGCCGCTGTCCAACGCACGGGCGACGTGCTGACCACGGGCGGACGCTCGTACGACCTGTCCGCATACCGGCGCATCGTAGTAATTGGCGCGGGCAAGGCCGGGTCCGCCATGACCCAGGAATTGGAAGCGTTGCTGGGAGATCGCATCGCCGCGGGCATCGTAGTGGTGAAGCGCGGTGGTGCGCAGCCAGTACCGCGCATCCGCATCATCGAAGCGGCGCATCCAGTGCCCGACGAGGCGGGCGTGCAAGCGGGCCATGCACTGCTGGAGCTGGTGCGCTCGGCGAGCAACAATGACCTGATCTTGTGTGTGCTGTCCGGCGGCGGGTCTGCGTTGCTGGTCGCACCGGCGGGTGACATCACTCTCACCGATCAACAAGCCATGACTGATTTGCTCCTCCGTGCCGGTTGCACCATCAACGAGATCAACACGGTCCGAAAACATTGCTCGTTGATCAAAGGAGGCCGGCTCGCTGAGGCGGCCAATGGCGCGACCCTCATCACGCTCATCTTGTCCGATGTGGTGGGGAGCCCGCTGGATGTCATCGCCTCCGGACCCACGGTGCCGGACCCCACCACCTACGCGGACGCACTCGCCGTGCTCGATCGCTACGCCTTGCGCCATCAGATTCCGGCTCGCGTGATGGCCCACTTGGAGGCGGGCCAGCGCGGAGAGCTGCCCGAAACACCCAAGCCGGGTTCACCCGTGTTTTCCCGCAGCCAATACGTGCTCGTCGGCAGCGTGGGCCAGGTGTGCGAGCGCGCAGCAGTCACCGCAACGCAGATGGGATTGCATCCGCTTATCCTCACTACCTTCTTGCAGGGTGAAGCCCGCGAGGTAGCGCGCGTACTGGTCGCTACTGCGCGCGAGGTCGAGATCAATGGACGGCCGGTGCCACGCCCAGCCTGCCTCATCGCCGGCGGAGAAACCACGGTGCTGGTGCACGGCGATGGCCTCGGTGGCCGCTGCCAGGAACTGGCGCTGGCGAGTGCGTTGGGTATCAGTGGACATGCTGGCACGACTATTGCCGCCCTGGCCACCGATGGTGGTGACGGGCCCACGGACGCGGCCGGGGCGATCGTCGATGAGTTGACGGTCGGCGAGGCAGCACGGCACGGCGTCGATTGTGCTCTGGCGCTAACTAACAATGACGCCTATCACGCGCTAGCAGCGGCAGGGTCGTTGGTGCGCACCGGTCCAACCGGAACTAACGTGAACGACCTGGTGCTCGCCATCGTGGCGTAGCAAGCACTACGGCCCCACATCGCGCAAGGTTAGTTGCTCAAGCTGGCCGGACGCAATCAGCGACGACAGCACGCTGTTCACGGCGCTCACCAGGCTAATATTCTGGGGCGCCGCGGCGATGACGTACGGCGTTGGCGGCAACGCACCTGCCTGTATGGCGAGCGACGGAACCTTAGCGCTTGCCGTAGCGGCGGTGGACGCATCCGTCACAACGGCGAGTAACTTTCCGGAGGTCATCGCGCGCACAGCATCATCAATAGTGGGAAAGGTAGCAACCGCCGTCGCAAGACCACGCTGCCGGAAATACTCGTCAGCAGGGCTGCCCAACTCGACACCGATCTTGCCACCGCGCACGAGCGGATCGAGCGACGCGGGAAATGGCTGTGCGGCCTTTAGTGTGAGCAGTACCAGACCTGCGTTGTAATACGGAACCGAGAAGGCGAGTTGCAAGCCAGTATTCGGCTGCAGCGAGGAGATGATCACGTCGGCCTTGCTGGCGATGAGCGCGTCGCGCAACTCATCGAGTGGCAGGTTGAGGAACTGCACCTTGACGCCGAGCGCGCTAGCGATCAAGTGGGCGAGTTCAACATCAAAGCCGTGGACGGTGCCATCTGGCGCTGCTACCTCGAACGGTGGGTAGCTGGCATCCATACCGACCCGTAAGATGCCTGTGCGCTGCACCCGGGCCAATCCGGTGTCCGCCGGCAGCGGCTGTTTTGGTTCAACATATTCCTGCTGGCTGAGCACGTGCCAGGTGAAGAATGCCGCGATGACCAGAGCACACGCCACGCCGCCTGCCAAACGCAGGCGGGCGCTGGGAATCCCTGGACGGACCGCCGGTTGGTTGGAACCAGCCGCCGCTGCGCGCATTAAGGCTGGCTAAACGGCGGGGTGCGCGGCCCGACGAGCGGTGCTTCTATAGACCCGATAGCATGGACCAGCCGCCACAGTGCCGGCACGGTTGATGCGCGATTCAGTGCGGGATGCATCCCGGCCATCACGGGCATATGCGCTGGCACGTCGCCGCTGCCCGCCAGATAGAACGTCATCAAGAACACTGCTGACAACACGATGGCGAATACCAGGCCGGCAGCCGCGCCAAACAGCCGGGCGGATAAGAACTCTTGTGCGGCCCGCGTGGCCGGTTGCATAAAGCCCAGTAAAGCCGACAAGATGCCAAATGCAATGAGCGTCACAACAATCAACACCAGGACAAACGCTACAGCTTGCAACATGGGAACGCCTGGGTTCGTCCCCAAGCCGTTGAGGGTGTCGCCTAGCTGGCCGCTAAAACGCGCGCCAACCGCCACACCGATGAGCAGCGCCAGCGTTGAGCACACCGGCCGGTAGGCGCCGACTGCGCCTCCCCACAGGACGCCGACGACCAAGACGATCACGACCAGGATGTCGAACCAGTCGGACATCACTCATCCGTCCCGCAGTGTTACCGCCAAACGCTCAGCCAGAGCTGAAGCGATACGCGAGCGCACCTGGCTCACTTCGTCAATAGTAAGCGTGCGTGTGTCGGATTGGAACGTCAATGTGAACCCTAGGCTATGTTGACCGTCGGCAATTGGGGTACCGTCGTACACATCGAACAGCCGGATCGCCGTACACAGTGGCCCAGCCTCCTCACGCAGCGCTTGCGCCACTGTAGCGAAGGTCAGCGTCTTGGGTGCTATCAACGCCATGTCGATGTATACCGCCGGAAAGCGCGATGGGACGTACCCTGATGTAAGCGCCGTCGCGGTCAACGCCTGCAGGTCGATTTCGGCGACGTAGGCGCGCCCAGTCAGTTCATAAGCGCCGACGCACTGGGGATGCACTTCGCCGGCCACCCCAATCACGCGGTTGCTGATCCACAACCACGCTGTTCGCCCCGGATGCAGCGTGCGATGTTCCCCAGGCTTCCATACCACGTGTGCCACGGCCAGTGAGTTCAGGATGGCATCTACGCTGCCACGCAAGTCCCAAAAGTCGACGTCACGCCGGGCGTCCTGCCAGGAGCCAGCACTGGCGGCGCCGGTCATCGCCACACTCAGCACGCGCCGTTCGATCGGCAGCTGGCGATCGCCATCACCGTCCGCCAGATACGCGCGCCCAATTTCAAAGATGCGCACGCCCTGATCCGACGTTTTAGCGTTGAGACTGAGCGACTTTAGCGCGCTGTCAAGGAGGGTTGGGCGGAGGACCGACCACTCTGGTGACAGAGGGTTGCGCAGCGCCAGCGCGCTGCCTATCGCTCGCTCAAGGCCGCCGGGTTGGAGTGATGGCAGCACTGCGTCCTCGTGGCCAGCACCCGCTTCCTGGCCCGCCACGAGCAAACGTTCCATGCTCGCCTTGCTAGTGAGTGGATACGCAACGGTCTCGTCCAGCCCACAGCGCAACGCCGCGGCGCGCACGCTGGACTCAAACAGCAACCATTCATTGCGCGTGGTTTCCGGCGGTGCCGTCGCGGGAAGCGTGGCCGGTATGCCGTCATAGCCAGCGATGCGCGCCAGGTCCTCGACCAGGTCCGGCACCAACGCCACATCGCGCCGGAACGATGGGACTGTTACGCTCCACGACTGCGTGCCGCTGGCCTGGAGGCCGTAGCCCAGCGCCACCAATATCCGTTCGACCGAGGCGGCTGGATAGCTGATGCCCAAGGTGCGCTCGATGTCGTTCATCGTCAATTTCAGTGTCTTAACAGGCTCAGGTGCTGGGTAGGCATCGATAACGCCCGGCACCACCACACCACCCGCGAGCTCAGCCAGGAGTTCGGCTGCGCGGTCGATCGCAGGTCGGACATATGCAGGGTCGATACCCCGCTCGAAGCGCGTCGATGCCTCGCTGCGAAGATTGAGCGCGCGCGAGGTGCGCCGGATGCTGGCAGGATTAAAGGAGGCTGCTTCGATGAGGATAGTTGTCGTGCTGTCCGTCACCTCGCTGTGCAGCCCACCCATGACGCCTGCCACCGCAATAGCTTTATCGCGGTCGCAGATGGCGAGCATGGATGCGTCCAATGGGCGCTCTGTGCCATCGAGTGTGGTGATCGTCTCACCGGTGCGAGCCCGCCGTACCTCGATGTGGTGCCCGGCCAGGAGGTCGTAGTCGAAGAAGTGCAGCGGCTGCCCAAACTCCAGCATCACGTAGTTGCTCACGTCGACCACATTGCTAATCGATCGCACGCCTGCCGATTCCAGTCGGTTGCGCAACCACGCAGGGGATGGCGCCACCGAAACGCTCTTGACGACGCGTGCGGCATAGCGTGGACACAGGTCAGCGTCGAGCACCTCGACACTCGCGATCGCACTGACGTGTGGCGACGGCGCCTCCGAAACGGCCGGTTCCGGCAGCCTAAGCGGCTGTTGCAACAACGCCGCCACCTCACGCGCCACGCCTCGCACCGACAGGCAATCGGGCCGGTTGGGCGTAACCTCGATGTCCAAAATGGGTCCGCCCAGCGCGTCTGCCAGTGGGCTACCGATAGCCGGTGAGCCGTCGAGGATCAAGATGCCAGAATGATCGTCGGACATGCCCAGTTCCTTAGGGGAGCACAGCATGCCCTCGGAAACGATGCCGCGAATCTTGCGCCGCTGGATGGTGAGGTCGCCGACTGATGTCCCCGGTCCCGCCACCGGCACCAACTGGCCAGCGGCGATGTTGTCAGCTCCACACACGATGGTGGATGGTGCGTCCGCGCCAGTATTCACCGACGTTACAAACAGGTGATCCGCGTTCGGGTGTTTGACCACAGAAAGCAGTTGCCCAACGATGATGCCCTGCCAGGCACCGCCGGCGCGTTCAACTTTCTCAACCTCAAGTCCGGCCATGGTCAATTGCGCTGCCAGTTCACGTACTGGCTTGGCGATCGTGACATAACTAGCCAGCCAGTTCAGCGGCACCTTCATCGTGGCGCCTGCCGATCCCACACCGGCGCTGTCGCGAGTGGTGCACGTACCTGCTGGAACACGCGCAGGTCATTCTGGTAGAACAGCCGGATGTCTTCGATGCCGTAACGCAGCATGGCAATCCGTTCGAGCCCCATACCAAACGCGAACCCGGAGTAAAGGGCCGAGTCAATGCCGCCATACTCGAGCACGCGAGGATGCACCATGCCAGCCCCCAGAATCTCCAGCCAGCCTGTGCCGTGGCAGATGCGGCAATGCGGGTCCCGGCCCTCACACACGAAGCAGTCGATGGCCATTTCGGCTCCCGGTTCCACGAACGGGAAATAGTCGCAGCGGAAGCGTGTCCGGCGTGTAGCCCCGAACAGTTGCCGGGCAAAGTCGGTCAGCACGCCTTTGAGGTCGGAGAACGTGGATCGCGCATCCACCAGGAGACCTTCGATCTGGGTGAACTGTGATTCGTGCGTGGCATCGATACTTTCATATCGGTAGGCGCGCCCTGGCACGACGATGCGCAGGGGCGGCTTGCGTGCCAGCATGGTGCGCACCTGCATCGGTGAGGTGTGAGTGCGCAGCAGACGCTCGTCATCGATCCACAGCGTGTCCCACATGTCGCGCGCAGGGTGGTCCTTCGGAATGTTGAGCGCCTGAAAGTTGAAGAACTCCCACTCCACTTCTGGGCCTTCCACCGCTTGAAACCCGATGTTGGCGAACGCCGCCAGCGTGTCGTCCAGCGCCCGCGTCATGGGGTGTTGCACGCCAGGGGACACGGTGCGGCCCGGCAGTGTGACATCGATGGACTCAGCGAGCAGACGCTGTTGCAATTCACTGGCTTGAGATGCAGCGATCATGGCCTGGTACGCGCTGTCCAGGCGGGCGTGCATTCCCTGCACCGCTCTGCCGAACGCTTTGCGCTCCTCGGGCGGGCGTTTCCCGATGGTGCGCAGGAGTTGCGTCACCTCACCGTGCCCCGAAAGGAAGTGGACGCGCCACGCTTCGAACGCGGCGGGCGGATCGGCGGCGTTCGCAGCCGCATCCAGCGCTGCGCGCGCTCGTGTTTCAACTTCACTCAAGCCCTGGTCCATACCGCGCCCACACTCCACTTGCCCGTCTGCTGGTCTCGCGGCATGATGGTACCAGCGACGGGATGGCCATAATGCCAGAGCACCAGTGGGCGGTCGCACGCAGAAGGTGAACACATGGCTCGGGGTTTGCCGCGTGCGCAGTTGAGGTGTCACCACTCCGTATGACGCCGCTACCTATCCGCACCGCCTTCGACCGCGACATTAAGCTAGTTGCCCTAGATCTGGATGGCACACTGCTCAGCCCAGATGGCTCGATAAGCGAACGCAACCAGGGAGCAATAGCGCAGGCGGTGGCGCAGGGCGTGCACGTGGCCATCGTGAGTGCGCGCAGTTTCGGCCGGTCCCGCCCATTTGCCCAGCAACTCGGCCTCAACGCCCCAGTGATCTGCTGCGGTGGAGCTCTGATTGCAGACCCAGTGACGGGTGAGGCGATCGTGCACACGCCAGTACCCTTGACTCCTGGCAGGAGGCTTGCCGAGCATATCCTCTGGCGGCGTATGTTCGGCATGGCTCACCGCAACGGCCGCTACGTAGCGCAAGCGTCCACCGTGCGCGATCACCCGGCGCTCGTGCCGCTCGTGCTCCCGCAACTCGATGCTATCGATGATCTGGCCGGCGGTATCGAGTTCGGAGCGACGTTCCTGCGCGTCTTGGGTGATGCTGCTGTCACCGAGCTGGTCAACATATTTGAGCCTCTGCATGACCTGAATTTGGTGACCTTGCGCTGGCAGGGCGTTCCTGACCTCGCTATCTATGACCCCCGTGTCTCCAAGGGCTTTGGATTGTGCCAGCTCTGCGAGCTACTTGGTGTGCCAGTTGAGCAGACGGTAGCGATGGGCGACAACGAACAGTCGGATGGCTCGATGGTCAATGTCGCTGGGATCTCAGTCGCGATGGCAAGTGGCGATCTGGCATTGCAGCAGCGGGCGAGCTACGTCACCAGCGGCAACGACCAGGACGGCGTGGCCCTCGCGCTGGAACGGCTCGTGTTGCGCTAGGTCGCTTCCTCCCACAGCTTGCAGAAACTTTCGTAGCGTGATGGGGACAGATCGCCCGCCTCCACCGCCGCGATGATGACGCAGCCAGGCTCGTGCCGGTGCGAACAGGGGTTGAAGCGGCATTGCGTCTCCATGAGCGCTCGAAACTCAGGAAATAGCCACGCCAGGCGGTCACGTTGTAGTGCCCAGGGCGCAAGCTCGCGCAAGCCTGGCGTGTCGGCAATCCACGTCGTCGCATCAAACCGTAGCAGTTGCGCCACCGAGGTGGTATGGCGGCCCTTGCCCTCCCACACGCTTACGTCGCCAGTGCGCTGGCGGGCGCCGGGAATGAGCCGGTTGATCAGGCTACTCTTGCCAGTGCCAGATACACCGATAAACGCCACCGTCCGGCCGCGCAACGCGCTTTCGAGTTCGTCGAGCCCCGTGCCGGCCAACGCGCTGACCTGTATTTGCGCGTACCCAGAGCGCTCATACGGTTCCAGCGCCTCCACGACCTCATCTTTCGAGGCTAGGTCGACCTTGTTAATGCACACCGCGACGGGGATACTGGCGTCTTCTGCAACCACCAGATAGCGATCCAGACGGGCAGCATTGAATGCCGGCTGGTTGATGGTACACACTACTACTGCCAAGTCCAGGTTGGCAGCCAGGGTCTGACGCAGCCATTTGTTGCGGCCGGGGCCTGCCGCTCGCCGGACGAGCTCGTTGCGGCGCGGCAGGACTTCCTCGACATTGCCCTCGCTGGCAGCGTTTTCCGATACCCGCACGCGATCGCCGATAGCCACCAAGGACGAACTATCCGTGCGTTCTTTGGTGAGGCGGCCGCGCATCCGGCATAACAACGTACGCCCATCCGCTAGCAAGACTGTATAGAACCCGCTTTCCGAGCGGATAACCAGCCCGTCTGCCTGGGAATTGGCGGCGCTCAATTAGCGCCGGGACCCCGGCCAGGCACCGCGCAGGCGCCCGTGCTGGCGGGCCGAATAGCCGCCACCGCGCGAGCAACTGGGGCAGCCGTTGCGCAACATGGCGAGCATCTCGACGTTGCGGGCGCCGAGTTTTTCGGCAGCGCTGGCATCGTCGGGCTTGAGCGCACCGGTGGATTTCCAGCGCCGGCCACATACCGGGCAAGTCACGATGGCGACAAATTGCTCGCCAGTAGTCGACTCCTGCTCGTCGGGATTGTCAACCAGAACCATTTTGAACGGCATAACGCGCAGGCCTTCTCACAACGTGAACTGTCCAGTACGCGCACTGTACCACCGCAGGGCACGCTGCGCGCCTGCGCATCACGTATACTGGGCAACTTGACAGCCAAAGCAGATGAAGAAGGCGTCTCGGCCGGTTTACCGGCAAGACTGCGCACAGAGGAATACAGTCGATGGTGAAAATTCGGCTCACGCGTATGGGTGCGCACAAGCGCCCGTTTTATCGCATCGTCGTATCCGATGCGCGCGCCCCGCGCGATGGCGCACACCTCGAGATCCTTGGCTTTTACAACCCGCTGACGCAGCCCAGTACCGTAAAAGTCAATTCCGACCGCGCGCTGGCCTGGCTCAACCAGGGCGCCCAACCCACAGAGGCTGTTGCGCGCATCCTCAAACACTCTGGCGTCGAGCATGCGCTCGTGCAGGTGCCTGTACACGAGTCCAAGAAGTCGCCCAAGTCGGCCAAGTCGGATAGCTAGTGATGGATCAGGATCAGCGACCGCCAGACATCGAGCACGATGAACCCTACGAGGGGCCGACTACGCTCGCCGAGTTGGTCGAATATCTCGCCAAGGGCGTTGTAGAGAGTCCTGACCAGATCGAAGTGAAGACCGTCGAGGGCCCATCCGCGCTCATCATCGAGCTCAAGGTGGCGCCGGAAGACATGGGCAAGGTGATCGGCAAGGACGGTCGCGTGGTGCGCTCCATCCGGACGCTACTCAAGATCGCCTCTACTCGTGAGCAGCGCCGCGCCTTGCTGGAGATTGTGTAGGCCGATGCCGGTCCCGCGCTGGCTCTCGGTCGGC
>JANWJO010000200.1 GCA_025449435.1 Chloroflexota bacterium
CATCGGCGTCGACGGGTGGGAGATCGGGTTCGATGTCGAGCACGAATTCCAGGCCGAGCTCGACCACCGTGGCGTCGAACACGCGGGCGCTCTCGGCGAGCACCATAGGCAGGTGCAGTGGTTGCAAGTGCCAGTCCATATAGCCAGACTCGATCTTGGTGACGTCGAGCACGTCGTTGACCAGGCGGGTGAGCCGTTCACTCTCCGAGTTGATAATTTGCAGGAACTCCTGGCGCACCGAAGGGTCGTCGAACGCGAGGAGGAGCTCGGAAAAGGAGCGGATCGAGGTGAGCGGCGTGCGCAGTTCGTGCGACACGTTGGCCAGGAAGTTCGTTTTCATCTCGTCCACGCTCAAGAGTTCCTGGTGGGCGCTGGCGAGGTCGCCATAGGCGCGCTGCAAGTCCCCTGTGCTCTTGGCGAGCGTGCGTTAGAGGGATGCGTTTTCGATGGCGAGGGCGACGCGCTTGGCGAACGACTCTACCACGTCGGGGTCGAGCGCCGTAGTCGACCGGCTGGAGGGCAGTGCCAGCGCCAGTGTGGCAAACGTGATCTGGCGCTCGGGCAACGCGAGCTGCATAACGATGGCATCCACGCCCGAAAGCAATGTCAGCGGTTGCCACAGGGGCAAGTCTGGCGGCAACCCAGTGCTGGCGGTCTGGGCACAGAGCAACTCCAACTCGCGATAGCGGGCGTGCGGCACGGGCGGATACGACACGGTGGCTGGGAGGGTGTATTCCACTTCGAACAACGAGCCGGCTGGCTTGAGCACGGCGCACTCACTATCAAATAGGCGGGTGGCGGCGCGGGTGACAGCGGCGAGCAAAGGCTCGAACTGCAGTGAAACTGCCAGCATGCCGGTGGCCTCGTTGAGCAAGTTGGCCTGGCGCAGCCGCTGGTGGAGCGCTTCTTCGGCTCGCGACGCCTCTTCGCGCAAGTAACTGGCGAGCACCGCGACGATGAATAGGTAGCCAGAGAAGAATACGAACAGCGAGTCGATTTGGTGCGTGCGGAGGATTGCCTCGATGGCGTCGGTGACCACCAGCGCCGTGCACTGGAGGATGGCGAGTTTGTAGCCGTAACGCATGGCCACCGAGAGGGTGACGGAGAACAGCAACATGGCAAAGGGGGAACTGAAGCCGGCATCGATCAGGTAGAGAAAGCCGAGGCTGAGGACGCTGTCGCTGAACGTGGTGACCATGCCGATCCTGGTCAGCGGAACGGCCCGTAGGATCATGGTGCGTACCACGAGGTTGTAGGCTGCCGCGAAGCCCAGCACACCAAAAGCGGCGATGCGTCGCTCGTCGCTGAGGGGCATGAGCAGCAAGCCGATGCTCACAAACACGATGCCCAACCAGCGGATGGCGACCAGCCGCCACTCCAGGCGCGTTGGCCGCTGCAAGCTCGGTGGACCTTGCCAGTGATATTGGATCCACGGCCAGAACGCGCCCCAGGTAGGCATTACGGTTCTACCAGTGGTTGCGGTGTGGTGGCGAGCTTGGCATACACGGTGCGTACGCGCTGTACCACCTCACGCGGGCTGAAGGGCTTGGTCATATACTCATCCGCGCCACCAAGCAGTCCACGCTCGCGATCGATTTGCTGGCCCTTGGCGCTGAGCATGATGACGTAGGTATCGTCGGTGGGGGCGGCCTGACGGATCTGCTCACTCACCTCGTAGCCGTTCATGAGCGGCATCATGATGTCGAGAAACACGATGGCGGGGTGCAGCTCCCGAATCCGCTCCAGGCCCTCCCGGCCGTTGCTGGCGGTAGCCACGGCGTAGCCTTCACGAGTGAGCAAATAGCTGAGGGAGCGCAAGATGTAGGGCTCGTCATCCACGAGCACGATGGGGCGCTTCGCCGCCTCGGTGGTCGCACTTGCAACCATGGGATGAGCCTCGCTTTCCGTGTAGCGCTCGCTTAGCCGGTGAGGCGCCAGCGGTGGCGGGCGGCTAGGCCCTGACCACACGCCACGCGAGCGGCTGCGAGCACCGCTTGCACCACCAACGTCGGGGTGTACAAGCACTTGTCGATCCAGAGTGCCGGGTAGGGTGCCTCCGAGTGTTGGGCGGTCAGCGCGCGCAGGCCGGCTGCGCAGTGCCCACGATCGCGCCCCGCCAGGGCATCGGGTCCAGACGCCAGCGCCAGCACGGCGTAGGCGGTCTCTTCGGCGGTGGGCTGGCCATAGAAACCCCAGGTGCCATCCAAGTTTTGGGTCTGGCAGAGCCACTCCCGTGCGCGGGCACGCAGCGGCTGCACAGCGTGCGTATAGGCGCTGGGGAGCTCATCGAGCACGCGCAGGGTGTGGGCGGTGGCGTAGTAGGGGGAGATATGCCACTTGTCGATCCAGTACAAGCGGCCGTGTTGCTCGGCCGCGAGATAGTCGAGCAGGCGGGTGATGGTGCGCTCTCGCTCGGGAAACGTGGGCAGTACAGCGGCGGCGTGGAGCACGTGCACGTTGACGCCCACTGAGCTATGCCGCTCGTAGGGGAACGCCGCGTAGGTGCCATCGGGAAGCCGGAACCGCTCCAGCACACTGGCGTCTACCGGCTCACCGGCGGCGTGCAAGAGCAGCAGCGCCACGGCGGTATCGTCGGCATCGGGGATGGGGAAGCTCTCACCAAGGCTCACGCCGCCGTGGGCCAGGGCGTCGCGGAGCATGCTGCGCTCCGCCTGGCTGAGGAGTGCGAAAGCGGGTACGCCGGCGAGCCAGAGGTGGTAGGCAGCCCACAGGAGCTCGAAGCGCTCACAAGGATGGAGCACGGGAGCCGTGCCGCCACCGCTATGGCGCAGGCAGGCCTGGAGGTAGGCCAGCGCGCGCTCGTCGGCGCTGCGTGCGTAATAGAACGCCGTGGCAGCCGGTGAGTTGCCCAGCGAGCCGTTAGCCCCTTGGGCGGCACGCAAGCCAGCTAGGTCGGCGCTGGCGCCCAGAAACTCGAGGGAGTGCGCCGCGGTGGACGTGGCGGAGTAGATGGCGGAGGGTGGCAGCAAGCTGAGCTTGTGCCGGCGCTGCTCCGCATAGATGTCCAGGTGCGGCGGCACGGGCACCCCTACCGCCCGTGCGCGATCAACCAAGGCGGGCAGGAGCAACTCGAAGCCGACGAGTTCGACGGGTTCCCCAGCGAGTAGATGGCCGTTCTGCCACAGGTAGCGCACGCCGCGGCGCACGCTGGCCCGGTCGGAAGTGCGCCGGCCGAAGGTGGCAAGCGCTGGCAACGCTGCCAGCGTGCTCACCACGCGGTCGTGCTCGTAGCGCACCACACCGCCCCAACTGCCATCCGGATGCTGATGCTCAACCAGCCACTGCAACGCGGTCGGAAAGTGGCTGCCGTGTTCGCTCTCAGGTGCAGCCACACCGGCCAGCCAGGCGGTGTCGTAGGCGGTGCCCGCGATGCCGGGACGGTGGAGTGGATCGCCGAGCAACGGGGCTGTGGTCACATCGGCCTGGCGAGACAAGGAGTGCGACCAGTTGTGCGCGAGTACGTGATGCACGGTTCCTGCTGGCCCGCGTTGGTCGCGCGAGCGTCGGGGTAGCGCCAGAGGTCGCTGCTGACGCCACGTTGGAACGCTCACGGGCGATCTCCTCGCGGCGCAGCGGTGCTCGCGCGCATGTTGAGGTTGACGGTGTGGTAGTCGTGGTCGGTGTAGAAATCGCACACGAAGCGGGCGATGTCGTCGATGGCGGCTTCCGGCTGGTGCGTAGCGGTGCGTGGGGCGGCACGGTAGCGGGCGAGTACCCGCAGGTCGCGTTGGATGTGAGCGCGCACGCTGGCCTCGGCCCGGCGGTACGCCTCATCGGGTGAGAGACCGGTTTGGAGCAATTGTTGGGTGAGGATGACCGGGGCGTTGATCTTGCCCTCCTGCACTTCCTTCTGATAGCTCCGTAGGTCGTTGGCCAGCCGGATGCAGGTGCAGGCGAGCCGTTCCATCGACTGCAGCCAGGGTACGTGCGCTGGCGTGGACGGATCGCCCAGCGCAATCAGTGCCGACCACACGTGCGGCGGCCCACCAATACTGTAGAGGCCGGTGGCTACATACTCGTCGTAGCTGGGCAGCGCGGAGGCGCCAGTATCCCGGTAGCTGGATCGCCAGCGATACTCGTGCAGCATGCCGTCGATGGTGCCGCACAATGCGCGCTCCCAGTGGGTACCCAAGGCGCCAAACAGCGGATGAGCGGCGAGGTCGTTGCGGACTTCGATCAGCGCACTCGCTAGGCTATCGGCGGTGGTGTCCGTATCGCGACCGGCGGCAATCTCCCGGTAGCGGCTAGCGCGGCGGAGCAACTCAGCCTGGGGCACGCGCTCTTCGTCGAACAAGTCGTCGAGGGTGAACACCCAGAGGCTCATGCGCGCGGTGAGCATGAGCCCGTCAAGCCCCATAAACGGTGTAGCCGCTGCCACCGAGAGGGAGAGCGGCCAGACGCGTTCGCGCCGGATGAGCGGGTAGCGCGCGGCCCAGCGATGGAGTGTGCGGGAGGCGCGGATGCTCAGGTCGAAGATGCGCACCTGCTCGGTCACCGGTCGCGCTTGCAAAAACGCCCCCTGCAGACCGCTGAGCGGCGAGCTTGCGGGGCTTATGGTGTCGGCATGAGCACCACGCTCTACGCGGACGTCACGCTGCACGGTTGCCACAGCCACACTCCTCCCGGTCGTCCGCGTAAACGCGGCGTAGGCGCCACGTGCCGTCCGCCACTGACATAGCGCCTTGTTGCAACGATAGGGCGGAATGGCGCGTTCCCGACACCGTGCTTTTGTGCTAGCGAGCCTGGGTACAACGGGCTAAGGGTACTGATGGCCCAGGCAGATGGGGACCGGGTGTGAGGGGATTACGCCCCTACGCCCGGGCTAAACCGGATAGGGGTGCGAGAGACAGAACCCCATGCCCAAAGGGCACCCGTCCCCTTACCCCTCCCCGGCCCCCGACGCGGGGAGATCAGTCACGTGGTGCAAGATCAAGGCGCAACCAATGGGGAAGAGCAACTCATTGACGGCCCAACGTAGGATCGGCAAGAGGCCCAAGATGGGCAACGCCGGCAGCGCGCCCAAATATAGCACCAGCAAGCCGAAAATCACACCCACCGCCAGACCCGCGGCGGCGAAGTGGTGCGCACCCGACCACAGCCGGTTGAGCAGCCAGGCGGCCAACAGCCCGAGCGAGGCATACTCCAAGCCTCGCAATGCCGCGATGAGGTAGGGGGACGGGCCGGTCGCGCCGCCGATAAACGCCAGCGCGTGCGCCACTTCTACGGCACTATGGGACACCAGCGAGGCCACCGGCGCCAGGATCAACCCAGCGAGGGCCGACACCGTAGGGTGCGCGTGGGACAGCACCAGACCCACCGCCAGGCTGGCGCACAGCAGGAAGCTCCAGGCCACCTTCTGGACGGCGTCCACCACAAACGGCGCAGCGCCGGAAGTGTCACCGCCGGCGATGCCGAGGACTACCAGCAGCAATTCGAGGCCGAGCGCCAGCGCCACCGACAGCCACGCGACCCGGCCCACCAGCGCAAGTGCCGGAATGTCGCCGCCTTCGCTCTTCTCGCCTTTGGGCTCATGCTCCGAACTGGGAGGCAATGCCGCGTGGGTCGCAGAAGAGGTGGTTCCGGCGCTTTCGGCTGTGGTCAGCGTCGCCATCGCGCCGCCATCAGCGGCAGCAGCTTCTGGCTGCCCATGGTGTGCTGCCACACCATCAACCCGCGCCTCAGCGGAGGCGGCTGAGACGGCCGGCTCAACCGGCACGGCCTCGGCGGTTGCGAGGGACGCCGGGGTCTCAACCTGCGTAACCGGCACGCTGGCGACAGGATCGCTCATTGGTGCGTTGGGTGGTGCTGGGTCACTCGCAGGCGCATCGCTGGATGGTGCAGGGCTACTGTCTTCGGCCATGGTGCACTCTCCCTTGCCATAGGTGTGGTGCGGTGCGAATGCGTATAGCGTAACAAACGCTGTTACCATCGCTTCAGGTACAGTGCTCACCGGATCGTGCAGCGAAAGAGCGAGGCTACCATGTCAGCGACCACTGCCCAGCCTATCAATGGCGTCCACCACTTCACGGCCGTGACGGGCGACGCACCAGGGAACGTACACTTCTACACCCGCACCTTGGGCATGCGTTTCTTGCTCAAGACCGTGAATCAGGATGACCTGTCGGCGTACCACCTGTTCTACGGCGACGCCGGCGCCCAACCTGGGAGCGAGTTGACCTTCTTCGACTGGCCGCGCTCCATTCGCAACCGGCCGGGCACCAGCACTATTTCTGCCCTCGGCCTGCGCGTGCGGAGCGGCACGCTGGATTGGTGGGCTCAGCATCTCACTGGTCACGGCGTGCAGCACGAGGGAATCGCCCAGCGAGCCGGCCGCCCCACGCTGGCGTTTGCCGATCCCGAAGGCCAGCGGCTGATGCTGATCGAAGAC
>JANWJO010000201.1 GCA_025449435.1 Chloroflexota bacterium
CAGATGAATGTCGAGCAATTCATCCGTTATTGCGGAACAATTGGCCTGGATGGCGTTGATCTGCTGTCTTACTATTGGACCGACATGGAGGCCGAGCTACCCCGCGTGGCGTCATGGTTGCAGCAAAACCACCTCGCACTCGCTGCCTACGCGGTGAGCAATGACTTTGTTCAAGCCGATGCGCAGCAGCGGCAAGCGCATATCCAGACGGTGCTGGACGGCATTGCTGTCGCGGCCAGGCTTGGAGCACCAGTGATGCGGGTATTTGGCGGACGCCGGCCCAAGCCCGATAGCCCGATCAGTACCGACGCTGCGCTGCACATGGTCACCGAGGCGCTGGCGGACTGCGAGCGTGCGGCTCGCGCCGCTGGCGTGGTGCTAGCCGTCGAAAACCACGGCGGGCTACCAGGCACCGCCCGCGAGGTACACGGCGTGCTCACTGCCGTAAATTCTCCTTGGGTCCGGGCAACGCTGGATACCGGAAACTTTGTTCACATGGGCGACGACCTCATCGCCGCCACCAAACGCATTGCGCCGCTGGCGGCACACGTGCACATCAAGGACTTGCGCGCCTCAAGTGCGGCCGCTGACGCGGGCCGCCAGGAGAACGTGGCGGCAGGGAGCGGGGAGCTTCCTCTCCGGGCCAGCATCGAAGTGCTGCGGGACTCCGGCTACGCTGGGTTCCTGTCTATGGAATATGAAGGAACTGGCGACGCGCTAGATGCGCTCAAGACCGGAGGAGCTTTCCTGCGGTCTGTTGTTACTAGCCTGCACGCTTAGCGACGTACCGCCTACTCAGCGTTGCTGCTCTGAACGAGTCCCCGGCTCATGGCATAGCGCAAAATTTCGGTGCGGTCGTGCAGGTTGAGTTTTTCCCGGATGCGGCTGCGGTGTACTTCAACCGTGTTGGGGCTCAGCACCAGTAACGCGGCAATCTGCCGGTTGTTATACCCTTCAGCGATCAGGCGCAACACTTCCTTTTCCCGTGCCGTCAGCGACTCGTACGAATCCTGCCGGTCCTTGCCGCGCTGCACAAACTCGCTGATGAGTGAACGTGCTGCACTGGGATACAGGAACGACTCGCCACGCGCCACAGCGCGGATGGCAGCGATCAGGTCTGAATCGGCTGCTCGTTTCGGTACGTATCCCGAGGCGCCGCTCTGTATGGCTTCAACCAGATAATGCGGATTGTCGTACATGGTCAACACCACCACGCGAGTGGGTAACTTGGACTGGACGATCCGGCGTGTGGTCTCAATCCCGCCAACGCCCGGCATAGACAGATCGACAATCGCGACATCCGGCACCAGTTCACGGGCCAGACGGCACGCAGTTTCACCCTCACCAGCATCGCCGACGACGTCCATATCACTTTCCATAGTCAGCAGTTTGCGCAAGCCCGCGCGCAGGATCGCGTGGTCATCGACGAGCAACAAGCGGATCTTGTTCATATGCGGTTCCTTTGCTGGTACCCTCGCTATCCACGAGGAGTGGGATCGAGGCAACGACCGTCGTACCACCCTTGGGCGCCGACGTGATGTGGCAGGTACCCCCGACCACGGTGGCGCGTTCTTGCATGCCGATCAAGCCTAAGCCTCGATTGTGCGGCACCGTTCCATCGAGTGCTTGCTCAAACCCCTGTCCATTGTCAGTGATGCTAGCGTGGACTTCCTTCGAGAGCCGCTCCAAACGGATCCAGACGTGGGTCGCCTGCGCATGGCGCGCAACGTTGGTGAGCGCCTCCTGGACAATCCTGTACAGCACCGACTCCAATTCGATCGGTAGTCGGTGTTCGAAGCCAACCGCTGATATTTGAGGAAAGAGGTTGAAGCGGTGACCAAACTCCTCGACGTGGTAGCGTAGAGCCGGAATCAGACCCACGTCGTCGAGTAAACTGGGCCGCAACTCCACGATGAGCCGGTGCAACGCATCCAGGGTATCGGCCGTCAGGCCACGCAGCTCTGCCGAGCGTTGCTTGACCTCGTGCAGATCATCCACTTGCTCAACGACTCGAAGGCCAACAATGATGGCAGTGAGCGACTGACTCGCTTCGTCGTGCAGCTCCAGAGCGATGCGCTTTCGTTCCTCCTCTTGCGCGCGCACGATACCTGCGGATAACGCTTTCATGCGGGAGAGGTGTGCTTCGAGTTCCCGGCGTTGGAGTTGCACGGTGTCGAGCAAGCTGTTCAACGTGTCGCCGAGTCGGGCGAGGTCCGGGTCGCCGAAGAACGAGCGCTTGAATCGCGCGCTGGCATTACCCCGTCGCACCTGTTCGACCGTGTTCACCAACGGATTAATGCTCGACAAAGCAGCACGCAGAATCACAAAATTGAGGCCAAGTGAAATACCAACAGTCAAGACGCCAACGCCGATAAGGCCGAGGAGCAGCGAATTGCTGAGCTCCAGCATGTGGCGCGTCATCCACAACAAGACAATGACGCTGACCGAGGCCAAGGCCGTGTTGGCAATTAAAATCTTGTGGAAGACGGGCAGATCCAGCAGGAAAGCGCGGACCTTCATGCGAAAGGTGTTGAGCCCAGCGCTCTGCATCATGTGCCTATCCTTGCCTCATGACGAGTATACCGACCGTCAGCCCATCTACCGGCGATACTTCAGTGCACCAGGCGAGCGCCACCACCACCGACCTACGCACCGGAGCTCGGCGTGATGCCGCATCGACTTAGCCCTATGTGCATTGCCTGTAAGTCATCCCTTGCGGTACTGTGGGGGCGGTGTATCTGCCTGGGCGGGAGATCTCACGGCGATGGCGCATGCGACGGCGGAGCGAGCACGCGATGCTGAGTATATGGTCGTTGACGTGGAGACCACCGGATTAAGCCCGTTACATGACCGGATCATCGAAGTGGCCGTACTTCGGATTCGCAACCAAGCGGTGGTTGACCAGTTCCATACCTTAATCAATCCGGGCGTATCACTTCCGCCCGACATCATTCGCTTGACTGGCATACGGCCGGCCGACGTTATGCAGGCGCCGCTGTTTGCTGATGTGGCTCCCGCGCTCGCCAAGTTTCTGGGGCAGGCCACGCTGGTTGCGCACAATGCCTCTTTTGACTATGGGTTCGTGCGTGAAGAGTTGCGCCGGGCAGGCATTGCCTACCCCTGCCGGACACTGTGCACGATGCAGCTCGCGCGCCGGCTGATCCCCCAGCAGCGCCGCTACAACCTGGGCGCAGTCGTCGCCGCACTGGGCATTTCTGTCGAAGGTAAGCATCGCGCATTCGCCGATGTCGAAGCCACCTGCCAGGTCTTCCTCAGCTTGCTCGATCGAGCGGACCCGCAGCAACAGCTCACCAAGGCTGCATTCCTCCGCCTCCAGCGGGGAAGCTCACACGACGCGGGTGCGAACTCGCTGGCAGCCCAAGCCCGCGAACTGCCGGTGGCTCCCGGCGTCTACTTGTTTCGCAACAAAACGGGCGAAGTGGTGTACGCCGGCAAGGCTCGCCAGCTGCGCAAACGCGTGCAATCACACTTCCGTCCGGGAGCCGATGAACCCTATCGTTTACGCCAGGTGCTTCAAAGCGTGGTGACTGTTGAGGGCATCGAAACCGGTTCGGAACTTGAGGCGCTGCTCCTGGAATCCAGACTCATCAAGCAATTCTTGCCACAGGGCAACACTATGCAACGCGACTACGCGCAGTATGCGTACATCCGGCTGTCCACCAGCGAGCGCTTTCCCCGGCTGTCGGTGACCAGAGAGTTACTCACCGATGGCAGCGAATACTTTGGACCGTTCAGACGCGCATCCACCGCCGAGATGGCGATTGCCCAACTCAAGACACATTTTCGGCTTCCAACATGCACAGGCGATATCGAGCCGGGAAAAACCCTGCTGTGCGTGTACGGACAGATGGCGCGCTGCATGGCGCCCTGTGTTCGCCGGGTTGATGACGTTGGGTACGCACGCGCGATTGCTGGAGTGCGCAGTTTTCTCAACGGCTCCAGCGACCTGATAGCGCTGCTGGACCACCAGCGCGATGCACTGGCAGACCAGCTCCGGTTCGAAGAGGCGGCCGCCATTCGCGACGCCGCTGACGACTTGCGGCCGGTGTTTGCCATGCAACGCCGCCTCAGCTTCGCGCTCGATCAGAGCTTCGTGGTTGCGATCACTGCGTCAACGGAACCTGGACACCTGGAAGTGTTCGCGATTCGTGCCGGCCTCCTCGCGGCGCACCTTAGGCTTGCATCAACGGTCACTGATGAAGCGGCGCTCGGTGAGTGGCTCGTTGCCCACTACACGTTCGCTCCTCCGACTGGCGGTTCGTTCGTACACAACCATGAACTTGATGAGCTGGCGATCGTGGACCAGTGGCTCAAGCGTGGACGTGAACCGCGCGTAGTGGTTGCGATCGAACCCAACCAGCCGTCGCTGGCCGCACCAGCCATTGCTCACGCCATCGCGCACTTCGCGGAGCTCTCTTCCAGCGCCGATGTTGGCTCCGTACCAGCTGGCGAGGCCCTGGTTCCTTCTGTCCACTGACCACCTACCCTATACTGCGCGTGGTGAGCCGGCGCGAGTCGGGCGAAAGGGCGTGGTTGGTTGGGCACGTCACCACTGTTGCGGTATCACCGCGTCGTGGCCAAAGTAGGTACGTCGACGCTGACCGACGGCGGCGCGAGCCTCAACCGGGCTGCTATGCGCCGGATCGCCGCCCAAGTGATCACCCTGCGCAGTCTGGGCGCAAGGGTGGTGCTGGTATCGTCGGGGGCGGTGGCCGCGGGGCGCGAACGGCTCCAGCATCACGGCGAAATGCGCGACCTGGCCGCTAAACAAACCCTCGCAGCAATTGGGCAAGCCAGGTTAATGCAAGAGTGGGGAGCCATTTTCGACGAGCAGTCGATTGACGTAGCCCAGGCGTTGCTTACCAAGCAAGACCTCAGCCAGCGACTCGGCTACTTGAATGCACGCACAACGTTACTGAATTTGCTCGAATTACACGTACTCCCTATCGTTAATGAAAACGATGTTGTGGCGGTGAACGAACTGCGTATCGGCGATAACGATCACCTGTCCGCTCTGGTGGCTAACTTGGTCGACGCGGACTTGCTGGTATTGCTGACGGATACGGAAGGACTGTACTCGGCGGATCCGCGCGTAAACCCGGCAGCGACGCTGATTCCCACGGTTCACGAGGTGACTTCGGAGCTGGAGCGCGTGGCCGGCGCCAGCCGGTCGGCAGGGGGAACTGGCGGGATGCAGACAAAACTTTCGGCCGCTCGCTCAGCGGTGCGGTGGGGGACCACGGTGGTCATAACGTCGGGGAGCCGCGAGCACAGCCTGACGGAGGCAGCACAAGGCTCACCACATGGAACCTGGTTTCCAGCCGTGACGGCGCTCGATGGCCGCCGCCGCTGGCTCGCTACCGGAGTAGCCAGCCATGGCGAGGTTGCGGTAGACGGTGGGGCTGCCACCGCGCTGAAAACTGGTGGCAAGAGTTTGTTGTCGGCTGGCATCTGCGGCGTCGCTGGGAAATTTGCCAGGGGCGACGCGGTGCTTATCCGTGACCTCACTGGGTTGCCGTTTGCGTGCGGACTTGCCAACTACGACGCCAAAGCCATTGAGCTGATCGCAGGCCATCGCTCAGAGGAGATTGCAGACCGGTTGGGCTATTCATTCGGACCAGAAGTCATCCATCGGAATAACCTGGTGATGTTGTAGAATGGCCCAAGAGTGGCGTCCGGCTCTGTTGCTACGTATGCTCGCGCCTGAATATGCTCCCTGTTTGCGCTACCGACGTGATTGCCAGGGTGACGTGTGTCTGGCGTGAAGGCTACGTGGTGCCAAGGCAGTGATTGCAACGTACGATCCGTGACGTGAGCGAGCAGTAGGTCGCCTACGAGGCGATGGATAGGCGGCATATGTACACGCATGGCGTGAGTCCAGTCCGGCGTTTTCTAGCTATGGCAGCGCTAGCGGTGGTTCTGCTGGCTGCCCCGGCCCAGGCGCTCGCACAATCAACATCCTCTACACCAAACTGCCAACCGGCCGACTTAACAAGTGACCTTCCCAGTGGAACGACCGGGTTAGATACGGTCGAGCAGGCCTATAACTGCCTCACCGCAAACTATGGAGGGGCAACCAACGTCACCGCCCAGTTGCTGGCTGATGGCGCTTGGCAAGCGGCTCGAACTGCTTCACATTCAATCCAGCATGAGCCTCCGTTTAGCTCGAACTACCCTGAAGCGTTCCAAGCCCTAGCCACGAGTCTCAAGTCCATGACAGCCTCATTTCCCCCGTCATCGCCAAGTATCGGTTTTATCTACCGAGCAGCGATTAACGGCATGGCGGGAAGTCTCCATGACGATCATACCGGCTACATCTCAGCGGCCACCTTCGCCGGTGAGTCGCAACAACTCACTGGTAACACGCAAGAGGTTGGGCTTGGACTCCATTTCCTCGGCGACCCATCGACAAACCAGGTGTTTGTCTTCTCGGTGACCGCCAATGGCCCAGCGTCGTTCGCTGGTGTGCGTCCAGGAGATGTGCTTGTGGCGCTCAATGGCCACTCCATCACCAGCGTCCAAGCGGGTGGCAGTTACTCGGTCAACATCATCGCCGACAGCCTTAACGATTTCACGTCGGTGCCGGGCTTGCCAATTCGCCTCGACATCAACCGGCCGGGAACCACCACCACGATGAGCTTGGTGGTCACGGCAGGGCCAGTGGTCTCGCCTGATGTCGAAGGAACGGTGCTGCCCAACGGCGTCGGCTACATCCACATTTGGACCTTTTCGACCACCTCGGCCAGCCGCACAGCCACCCTGGTGGGCCTGGAGCAGTCGCTGAACGCCAAGCGCTTTGTCATAGACGTACGGGGTAACCCAGGCGGCTCGGTGACCTCGGCCACGCGCATTGCGAGCATGTTCACCCACGCACCCGTCCTCGGAATGGTCATTTCCAAGACCGATCAATCGATCATTGCCAGCAATAAGTCTGTGCCGTTGGTTGGCGAACCGTTGTCTATCATTGTGGATGGGGGATCGGCGTCATCGTCTGAGTTCCTGTCGTCAGCGCTCCAGGATACCAAGGGTGCTACGATCGTTGGAGCAAAGAGCGCAGGCGACATTGGGGCTGCGCTGTTCTATGTGTTGAGCGATGGCAGTGCCTTGGAGATCACCGTGGCGCAGGTATTGCGTGGCGGGGGACAGCCGATTGACCGGATCGGTGTGACGCCTGATGTGCTGGCTCAGACAACGTCGGCTGGCTTGGGCGCCGGTCACGACGCTGCCCTGGATGCAGCTATCGCGAATCCAGGTCTGCTGACACCGGCACCAGCGCCCCAGCCAACTCCGATTGGCGTACCGGTGGTTGTGTCCGTGCCGCAGGCGACCTTGTGGTCGGGGCCTGACCAGCATGCCGTTGCTTTCGGAACGCGTCCAGCCGGGACCAAGCTGCTGATCGTCGCCCCGGAAGTTGGCACCCGCTACTTCGTGCTCGACTCGGTCACGAACAACTACGCTTGGATAGACTATGCCGATATCGAGCTCGCACCTTCCAACGATTCGCTGGCTTTGCCCCAGTTGTCTGTTCGCACCGAACTCCAGACGGAGCGCGACATTCAAGCGACATTTGGTCTGTAACCACTAGCGTTTGGCGCGGTTCATCGGCTGGAGCGCGACGCCAAATCTTCCCTGCTCTGCCCATGAGCCTTCGGTATACTCGAGCGATGGATGCAACCAACGCTCGCCGGAGGAAGGCCCGACGATTGGCGCAAGACAGCCTGCAAGATCCACATGTTGCCCCCATCCCCCTTCCGGCCCCAGCGCCACGGCGCGATGACGCAGCGATGTTGCTCCGCTTGACAGAGTCGACCATCGTGGCCCATGAGCAGATACCCCAAGGGTCCAATTACAGCTTCATCGTTGGGATGAGCGATTCTGGCACGGATATCGATCTGCTGGGCGTCTACAAGCCTCGCCGGGGCGAGGTGCCGCTGTGGGACTTTCCATCCGGCACGTTATACAAGCGAGAGCTGGCTGCCTATCTAGCCAGCGTCGCGTTGGGCTGGCAGTACATACCGCCGACTGTTATCCGCGACGGACCGTATGGACAGGGGTCCGTCCAGCAATACATCAAGCCGGCCCAGGGGCGCCATTTCTTCGAGTGGCAAGGGGAATGTCCGTCCCATCTCATGCGGCTTGCCGTGTTTGACTACTTGACCAATAACGCCGACCGTAAGTCCGGCCACGTGTTCCTGGATGAGGAAGGGTCCGTGTGGGCTATCGATCACGGGCTCACCTTCAACGTCGATCCGAAACTGCGCACGGTCATTCGTGGGTTCACCGGCGAGGAGCTCCCCGAATGGTTGCATACGGAACTGCAAGCGTTTCGAGCAGACGCAGCGCGCACGACTGACCTCGATCAACAGCTCGGCGCGTTGCTCGACGAACCGGAAGTGAACGCTTTCGCTGTCCGCCTCGATCGAGTGCTTAACCGCCGAATCTTTCCACGCCTCGACCGGTACGACAGCGTTCCACGAGAGTGGTGGTAGGCGTTTGACGCCTGAGCACCCCCAAGCACGTGCGCCGGATGCGGGCGACTCGCCGGTGCTCATCGTCGGCGCCGGTCTGACCGGTCTCAACGCGGCCGTGCACCTTCACGACGCGGGTATACCCTGCTTGGTGGTGGAGCAGAGCGACGGCGTGGGCGGACGTGCCCGCACTGACTGCCATCCCGAAGGCTTCCTACTGGACCGAGGCGCGCACGTGCTGCTTACCGGTCTGGGCAAGACATACGACTACCTCGATTTCCGGCAGATGGACCTCCAGTACTTTGATAACGCATTTGAGTTGCGTGGTGACGGACCCAGGAGCAGAGTGATCGACCCCTTTGCACATCCGGACCTGGTACCAACGATGTTTTTGAATTCCGGTTTGTCGCTCGCGGATGCCTTGCGGCTTCTCCGTCTCAAGCTGTCTATGGTGAACCGATACGCTTCGGATATGAACGCAACCTCGGCATACACCGCGCGTGAGGGGCTCGCGCGGTGGAGTTTTAGCCAGCAAGCGATCGATGGCTTTTTTGCGCCGCTGTCTGGTGCACTCGCGCTCGATGTCAGCCTTTCGATGAATGCCCAGTGGTTCCTCACCCTGTTTCGCGCTTTGTCTGGCGGCCGGATCGCGCTTCCCGCCGCTGGCATCGGAGCCCTGGCGGCTCAACTGGCTACCAAAATACCGCCGGAATCGATCAGGCTCAACGTCGCCGCACGAAGCCTCGTGCGCGATGTACACGGCCGGGTCTGCGGAGTGGAAACCGATACGGGCGTGACGAGCGCCAGTTTTGTAGTGCTTGCCACCGATGCATGGTCTGCTCGGCAACTCGACCCGCGCATACCCGATCTCCCCGCCTTGCCGGCTGCCACGGTGTACCTCACTGGCGCGCCGGACCCGACATTTGGCCGAAGCATCGTGCTCAATACGCGCTGCGAAGGGTTCGTCAATGACATAAGAGACCTTTCGCGCGCCGCTTCTAGTTACGCACCCCCTGGAAAGCGCTTGCTTGCCTGTACGACACTAGTTGCCGGTGGACTTACCGACGCACAAGTCGCTGAAAGAGCGCTACTCGACGTTCGGTCCTTGCTCCACCTTAACGATCCGACGTTGCGGCCACTAGCCGTGTATGCGACGTCGAGGGCAGTGGTGGCGCACCCACCAGGATGGCGTACCGCGGTGCGGAGAGCCAACCCCGATGGTGCCGATGGCGTCATCTGGGCGGGGGAATATACGCAGTCCAGTAGCATCGCTGGCGCCCTCGATGCCGGCTACGCCGCCAGTCGCCAGATACGCCGGTTGTTTCAGTAAGGCACACGAGCCAATTGCCCGCGCAACTAGATGTGTACGTCAAGAGACCGACCCAGCCGGCTGGCATCCATGGCAGCATCCAGGACACGCATGGCACGCAGACATTCCTCCGGCTTCACGGCAAGTTCAGCTTTGCCATCGAGCGCATCCGCCACGTTGCGATAGTAGTCGGTCCAGTCGCCGCGTACACTTTCTAGCCGAGAGCGCACGACTAATCCATTGGCCTCAACCCGCAGTTCGGCCTGGTTCTCAGCACTCTCTTGGGCTTGGTCGATAGCGCCACGCAGCATGGCTGGTTCTTGCGGGTCAAGGCCGGTCTTTACGAATGAGCCGCGATCACCCAGCACCAGCCAGCGCGGACGCTCATATCGCGAGAGGTTTCCCACCTCAATCGCATACAGCACACCATTGCTAAAGCGCAGAAGCACCCGAGCGTAGCTGCCAATGTCGGCTCCCCAAGCACGTTTTTGGATAGCACAGGACACCGACACGACTGCGGATGGAACGAGCACGAGCGCTTGGTCGACCAGATGCGCACCCCAATCAAACAGGATGCCGCCGCTGGAGGTGGCATCTGCTCGCCAGCCGCGTGGTGGACGGAACCGCATCACCGCGCTTTCCAACAGATAGGGATTGCCCAACCAGCCCTGCGCCAGCACGCTCTTGACGGTAAGAAAGTCCCAATCCCATCGACGGTTCTGGAACACGCTCAGTTTGACCGCGTTACGCGCCGCTTCATCAATCATCTGCTGCGCTTCGCCCGCAGTTAGGCTCATGACTTTGTCGACGACGCAGTGCTTACCGGCCCTCACTGCCTCAGTCACCAACCCAAGGTGTGTATCGTGTGGCGTCGCTACGACGACCAGGTCCAACTCCTTAGCGTGGATCATGTTCTCGAGTGACGCAAATGTGGCGACGTGGTGATCGTGCTCCGCTTGAGCGCGCCGCTCAGGCGTGCGGCTGACCACGGCGACAAGCTCCAGCCGCGGTACGCGGCCCATCAGATAGGCGTGGAACCCCCGGCCAGCGAAGCCATAACCCACCAACCCAACACGCCAGCGTCGATCTGCCATCGGTACACGTTCTCCCTTAATCAGTGCCGTCCAGACCGGCTGTGCGGCTCGTCCCTGGATTCAACAGTCAAGCCTGGTTGAGGGCAAATTGTACGCTGGTATACTCGGACCCCAGAAGCAAGGGTGAAATTTGGCCGTAGCAATCCCAACACTCAACGAGGTCCAGCTCGCGGCTGTGCAGGCGCCTGACGGACCAATCCTCATCTTCGCCGGAGCTGGGTCTGGGAAGACGCGGGTCCTCACGCACCGCATCGCCTATCTGCTCCAAGAGCGGCACATTGCACCGACCGCGGTGCTGGCGGTCACGTTTACCAACAAGGCGGCAGAAGAACTCAAATCCCGGCTGCGCAACCTGGTTGGTAACGCGACCAATGAATTGACCGTCGGCACGTTCCACGCTATCTGCGCGCGCTTCCTGCGACGCGAGGGCCCGCACGTGGGTTTAGATCGAGCCTTCACCATCTATGACGACGACGATCAACTGGGCGTGGTGCGTGCCGCGCTCAAGAACCTGGATATTGACGAGAAGCACTTCTCGGCGCGTCCCGTGCTCTCAGCCATATCGCGGCTGAAAAACCGTATGGTCGCCCCGCTCACCATCCCGTCTCGTGCGGAGAGCTATTGGGACGAAGTGGTGCACCGCGTGTATGCCCGCTACGAGGAGATGTTGCGCCACAACAGCGCCGTGGATTTCGACGACCTACTCCTATACACGGCTGAGCTGTTTCGAACACGAGCAGACATCCTGGCGCTGTACCAGCAGCGTTATCAGCACATCCTGGTTGATGAGTTTCAAGACACCAATGCGCCCCAGTACGAGCTGGTCAAACTTCTAGGCAGTTCACATGGCAATGTCCTGGTGGTTGGCGACGACGACCAGTCGATCTATGGCTTTCGCGGTGCGAGCGTGGCCAATATCCTGAGCTTTGAGCGCGATTTCCCAGGGGCGCACACCTATAAGCTGGAACAAAACTATCGCTCCACGGAACACATCCTGGCGGCTGCTCAGGCCGTCGTTGAGCACAACGAGGTCCGCGCCGCCAAGCGACTGTGGACCGCTTTGTCCGGTGGCGAGCGCGTTCACATCGTCGAGGCCGGCAATGAGCAGGATGAGGGCCAGTTCATCATTCGGGAGATTCGCAAGCTCCAAGAGGCGGGTGTCGCCAAGCCTGGCGATTGTGCCGTGCTGTACCGCACCAATGCGCAGTCGCGCGCCATTGAAGAGGTTTTCATCAATTCGTCGATGGAATACCGCTTGATCGGAGGAACGCGCTTTTACGACCGCAAGGAAGTGAAAGACGTCCTGGCGTACTTCCGCCTAGCCAGCAACGGACTCGACGATGCAGCACTCAAGCGCGTGGTCAACGTGCCCCCTCGTGGCATCGGTGCGAAGACGGTCGCCGACCTCGTCCGTGAGAGTGAGCGCTCGCAGGTTCCGCTGCGTCAGGTACTCTCCCGCGCTGCCAGCGTGAACTCACTATCTCCCGCCGCGAAGCGCGCCTGTACTGATCTTGATGTCTTGCTTAATACGCTGAGTGATGCGGCTCGCACCTATCCAGTAGCTGATCTCTTCACGTTGATCTTGGAGCGGACTGGCATGGGAGCCTATCTCAATGACGGATCTGAAGAAGGTACCGAGCGCTATAACAACGTGCAAGAGTTGCTCTCGATCGCGCAGTCAAGCGGCGACGCCCTCCCGCCAGAGGGATTGGAACTGTTCCTAGACCAGGCCAGCCTGGCCTCGTCGTCGGATGCAACGGCCAAGACGGCGGATGCAACCACGTTGATCACGTTGCACGCGGCCAAAGGATTGGAGTTCCCTGTCGTCTTCATGGCCGGCATGGAGGAGGACCTGTTTCCCCACAGCCGGTCTGCTGATAATCCTGCCGAACTCGAAGAGGAGCGCCGCCTCTGCTATGTCGGCATGACGCGAGCCATGCGCCGCCTGTACCTGATACACACCACCCAGCGCACCATTTACGGCAGTGCGCGGGTCAACGAACCATCGCGATTCCTGACGGAAATCCCCAGGTCCGGCGTGGTCCATCAGCACAGCTTGTCCTCGGCCCGTGGCGCTATACGAGGTGTGCAGCGTTGGGCTACTCCTCAGCACGCGATGCACAGTGAACGGCAGACATCGCCTGCACCTCAGTCGAGGGCCAATGTGAATCCCCCGCCGCGCCCAGCTGTACCGGTTGCGGTCACGGCGCAATACGCAGCTGGCGACCGGGTACACCACAAGATTTTCGGCAATGGAGTTGTCGTTAAGAGCACGCTCCGAAACGACCTAGAAGAGATTGAAGTGAACTTCGAGACTTTTCCCATCAAGAAGCTCATCACGGCCTACGCGCCGCTGGTGCGCTTATGAGCCTCACTCGCGCAGATGTCGCCCACGTGGCCGCATTGTGCAAGATCGCGCTGAGCGACGCCGAGGAGGCCCGTATGGTCGAGCAACTCACATCCATACTCGAACACGTCAACCGGCTGCGCGAAGTCGATACGTCCGCCGTTGAGCCAACTGCTTCGGGCTTTGACTTGCTCAACGTACAGCGACCTGATCGGGTGACACCATCGCTGCCACCAGAGAGCGTGCTGGCCAACGCGCCAGATCAGGATCAGCAGCAATTTCGCGTGCCCGCAATCCTTGAGGAAGGGTAGCCGGTGATTGCCAATCCTTTACCGGACCTTGCTCACGCTAGTACGTTGCTGCGCACTCGCCAGCTGTCGGCAGTCGAACTCACCAGGCAGGCGTTGAACCGAATCGACGCAGTGGACAGCAAGGTGAAGGCGTTTCTGACGGTGTGCGGCGACGGCGCACTCGCACAGGCGCGCGAGGCCGACGCTCGGCTAGCGGCAAGCACGGCTGGTCCACTCACCGGTATACCCATGGCGCTCAAGGATGTGCTAATTACGCAAGGTGTGCGCACTACCGCTGGTTCGCGCATGCTCGAGCACTTTGTGCCACCCTACGACGGTCACGTCAATGAGCTACTGCGCGCGGCAGGGGCAGTGATGGTCGGCAAGGTGAACTGCGACGAGTTCGCTATGGGATCCTCGACCGACAATTCCGCGTATGGGCCGGTACATAACCCTTGGGATCTCACGTGCGTCCCCGGTGGATCAAGCGGTGGCTCGTCGGCGGCTGTGGCCGCGGGAGAGGTGATCTTTTCGCTCGGATCAGACACTGGCGGTTCCATCCGGCAACCAGCCGCGCTTAGCGGTGTCGTGGGCATGAAGCCGACGTACGGCCGCGTGTCACGCTATGGCCTGATCGCGTTCGCATCGTCACTCGACCAGATCGGCCCGTTTACGCGTACCTGTGCCGACATGGCCGTGGTGCTCCAAGCCATCGCCGGCCACGACCAGCGCGACTCCACGTCCGCCGACGTCCCCGTACCCAACTATAGCGCTCTACTGAACCAGACCGATCTGCGCGGTTTGCGGCTAGGTGTGCCCAAAGAACTCTTCGTTGACGGAATGCAGCCCGAAGTCGAGCGGACCATTCGGGCTTCCATCGCCAAACTCGTCGAACTGGGGGCTGAGGAACGTGAGGTCTCGCTGCCACACGCTGGCTATGCCTTGCCCGCCTATTACATCATCGCACCGGCAGAGGCGAGCGCGAACCTGGCTCGCTTTGACGGTGTGAAGTACGGGTATCGGTCGCACTCTGGCGATTCCATGTGGGATCAGTTTTCCCGCACACGCGGCGAGGGATTCGGTCCTGAAGTGAAGCGGCGCATCATGCTCGGCACCTATGCGCTGTCTGCAGGGTACTTCGACGCGTATTACTTGCAAGCCCAGAAGGTGCGAACGCTCGTCCGCCGGGACTTTGAACTGGCCTTCGCCGAGTGCGACGCGCTGGTGGCGCCGACGACCCCCACAGTGGCCTTCAAGATTGGCGAAAAGGCTAACGACCCGGTGGCCATGTATCTCAACGACGTGTGTACGATTCCGGTCAACCTTGCTGGGTTACCGGGTCTGGTGGTGCCGTGTGGCCTGGCCGGCGGACTGCCGGTCGGAGTGCAGTTGATCGGCAAGGCGTGGTCGGAAGACTTGCTGTTGAGGATCGGTAACACCCTGGAGCTGGCGCTTGGCTCCTTGGGCTTGCCGGTGCTGGACTGAAGTACTGAACACGCGCATCTGTAGTATGATCGACCAGGTGGGCTGATGCTTCATGTTGCCGTCACCCGTATCTGGCGGGTGGCGATGGCCGTGGGCCATGGCCAGAAACCAGGAGCAAGAGCGGCATGGCGTGAGGTGAGAGCGATCGTCTGCGCACCACATGCCGCAACAGCGGTTGCCAAGCAAAGGCGGGTATTGGGTTGCCAGTCGAAGTTGGATTCATCGGAACTGGAAATATCGCCAACCAGCATCTGAGCGGCTTGGAAAAGTCCAGCGACGCGCGTGTCATTGCGGTGTATGACCCGCTCACTGAACGGGCTGAACAGGTTGCCCGCCGATTTGGCGCCAAAGTGTACAAGGATCACCAGTCCCTTATCGCTGACAGCGGAATACAGGCGTTGTACGTATGCGTACCGCCATTTGGCCACCAGGACCAAGAGACGCTGGCCGCGGAGCGCGGCATCCACCTGTTCGTCGAGAAACCGGTGGCGCTCAGTGAAGCCAAAGCCCGCGAGGTTCTCGCTGCCATCCGGCGTACTGGTGTTATCTCAGCAACCGGTTACCACTGGCGCCATTCGCCGCTGACCGAGCGCGCACGCGAGCTCCTCAAGGACCGGACGGTTGGCATGGTCCAAGGTTACTGGCACGGCGGCATGCCGGGCGTCTCGTGGTGGCGTCGCAAGGATCAGTCTGGTGGCCAATTCGTCGAACAAACCACGCACATCGTGGATCTGGCACGGTGCTTGTGCGGCGACATTACCCGAGTATCGGCTCAATTCGCCACACGATGCTTGCAGACCGTTGAGCACTTCTCGGTGTGGGATGTTGGGACGGTCAACCTGCGCTTCGCCAGTGGCATAGTGGGAAACATCTCCACGAGGTGCATGGCGGGCCAGGGGTATACGGTGGGCCTCAACCTGATTTGCCAGGGGATGATTCTCGAGGAAACGTCCAACGTCCTCCGGGTCATCCAGCCCGGGCATACACAGGAGTATCGCTCCAACGACAACCCCTACCTGGCGGAAGATCGCATCTTCATCGAGGCTGTGAAGTCCGGTGACGCGTCAGCCATCCGGGCCCCGTACGAAGAGGCGGTCAAGACGTTGCTCGTGACGCTGGCCGCTACCGAGTCAGCCGAAAGCAACATGCCGGTGGATGTGCCCGCCGTGTGAGCGCCCGCAAAAAACGGTGGACTTCTGGGCGCTCACACGTTCACGACCATGGACCTATTGAGGTAGGTCGATCGCTTTGCCTGACTCGGCGGAACGATACGCTGCGTCAATCACGCGCGTCACTTCCAGGGCATCGACTCCAGGGGTCCACGGTTGCGTACCGGCTAGCACGTCCTCAACAAAGCGAGTGGTGACCAAACCAAAGTTGCGCGGGTCGCGCGCGTCCTCCGGCATGATCACTTCTTCGATCGCTTTGCGATCGGGCCCTGCCGTGATCTTGGTGAGTGGATTGAGTCGCAAGCCCGCCTCGGTGCCCAGCACGATGAAGGTGTCGGACTGCGAGATGTTCGACGCCCAGGCGACCTCCAGGATGCCGGAAGCACCGTTATCGCAGCGGAAGGTCACCACCGCGTGATCCTCGACCGTTTGCTTGAGCGGCGCTGGCGCTGGCGTGCCTATGCCCTGGAATGTGGTGGCGAGGACCGTGGTGACGCGGGGATTGCCCAGCATCCACAACAGCATGTCCAGTGAGTACACACCGATATCGATGATCGCTCCGCCACCAGCGAGCCCCTTGTCGATCCACCACGTCACATCCGTGAACATGTCTATACCTGGGCGGCCCCGCACCCGGAAGTTGCTGGCCCGGGCGTGGTACACCTTGCCCAACTCACCGGAGGTAGCCATTTCATGGGCGCGCACGGCGCTGGGCACGTGCCGGTTGCGCGCTGAGCACACCGCCAGGAAGCGCTGGGTTGCCGCTGCGGTAGCCACCATCTGCTCGGCTTCGGCCGGTATCAACGAAAATGGCTTTTCGCACAGGACGTGTTTGCCGGCTTGCAGTGCGGCAATCGTGGGCTTGGCATGGGCGAATGGCGGCGTCGATACGATGACCGCGTGGATGTCCTTGTTCGCCAGAAGCGACTCGAGGTCATTTGAGGTTGCAGGAATGTTGTGTTCCTTGGCAAACGCCTCGGCGCGACCGGGAATGACATCAAACACGGAGAGGACATTGGCTTTTTCGAAGCCCTCCAACGATCGCATGTGCGACCTGGCGATTCTTCCAGTCCCAATGATCGCTAAGCCGAGCTTGTCCACGCAGTGTATCCTTCCAACCTGGCGCCTACTTCACCTGAGGACTGAGGAGCGTTGCATCCGAGGCACAGTACTTCTATCCTAGACCAGCACTCCCCGAATAGGGGATTATCACCTATCCTCAGCATGCCGCAGCATGGCGATATGAACGGTAGCATACTTCGATTTGCGGAGCGCAAAGATGCGCTCCGCCCGCCATCCCACATTGCTCAAGCAGCGCCGCTGAGCGACCCCAACCGGCAGTGCCGGTTGCTTGACTTTCGCGCGGCCACCCCACATCGACGCCGTCTGGATTTCCGGCCGCAAGACCCACGAGATCCCGGGCCAGGCGGAGACGCCGCCTAAGGGAAAGTAACTGTGCGCCACGCGCGACACATCCTCTTGGTAGACGCGGACACCGAGCTCGCTCGCTTGCTGGCGTTCGTGCTCGACGACCTGGGCGAGCTCACCGTTGCCCATTCGTTTCAAGAAGCGGAGTTAGCCATCCGGGCGCAGCCGCCCGACGTGCTGGTGACGAGCTTCGCGTTGCCCGATGCGTCGGGTCTAGCCATCATGCATCTGGCACGCAGCCAGCAGAAAATCGCCGTGCCGGTCCTGCTCATCGACGCCAAACCGGTGCCAGGAAACAGTGCGCGTGCCTTTGACGGTGGTGCCGACGAGTACCTGGCACAACCACTCGACGTGGACGAATTGAAGGTACGCCTGCGCGCCTTGCTTCGCCTGCGCTCGGACGCCGTCGAACTGGCTGATCGCAACGAGCAGCTCGAGCAGGCTAACTGGCGCGCCAATACCCTGTTGCGATCGAGCGAGGCCGTCAATGGGCTCGGCGAGCAAGTGTCCGTGTTGCAGTCTGCGCTTGGCGTGCTGCCGGTTCTCTTTGCCGCCGATCGAGTTTCGGTATGGCTGGAGCACGACCTGCCTAGCGGCCAGGATGACTGGGGGATGGAGGCCGTGCCCAACGGACATCCGCGGCCCATAACCCGCTCGCGCGGGCAAGCCTTTGCGGCGCTTTCGCACGAAGTGGGTCGCGACCTCGCCATGATTGACGATCCGGCGACGTTTATCGGGCTCGATCTTGCTTCAGAGCTCGGTTGCACGCATTTCATTACGTCCCGTATTCAACGCCGGGAAACGCACATCGGGAGCCTATTCATTGGCTTCCTGCGCCGACCGGAGTTCCGGCCAGGGACGGAGGAGGTCGTTCGTGGGGTATCCAACCAGCTTGCGATCGCCATTGAGAACGCGCGCTTGTACGAGCAACTCCACGCAGCGGCACTCACCGACAGCACCACCGGCTTTCACAACATGCGTTACTTCCGCATGACGTTGGAAACGGAACTGCTCCGGTCCAAGCGCCTGGGGCAGCCGCTGTCGGTGCTCATGATGGACCTGGACAACTTTAAGAATTACAACGACATGTTCGGCCACCAGGCTGGGGACGAAGCGCTCCGGCAGTTCGGCAATTTTGTCCGCGCCGACCTGCGCCGGTACGACGTCTTTGCTCGCTACGGCGGCGACGAATTCATCGCCCTGCTGCCGGCTACGGGACCCGTGCTCGCACGCACGATTGCTGACCGGTTGCAACTGCGCATTGGCGAAACGATAGCCACGGTGCGTGATGGTATCGAAGTTCGCTTATCGTGCTCCGTGGGGTCTGCCTCTTACCCTGCCGATGGCACCGGCGTGGACAGCCTGGTCCGGGCCGCGGATGACGCCCACTATGCGGTGAAACGCTTGCACCAAGCCGAACGCACAGCGTAAGTAGGTTCGCATGCTGGTGCCAGAGTGCTGTCCGTCACGGCAGGAATGGTGCCCGCCGGCCCAGCTGTTCCAGAAGACTCCGGGCGATCGACACGTGCACGCCCTTGTTGCCATTCACAACTTGGGTGATATGTAGGTCGGCGGCAAGACTGACAAGGCGGTAAGCCACCTCCCAAGGCAAGCCGTAGTACCGCTGCAGCAAGCGAATGAGCACCTGCACTGCTTGACGCGCTGCGACGTCGAGATCCTCGTCGAAACCGAGTGTGATGAGGTGTGCAGGCGTCACGGCCAGCGGCAGCTCCAACGAGAAGTCGTCACGAATGGTGACGCAGAACTGACCGCGCAGGCTCGTTTCGAGTGCATTGATCGTGACCTCACCGTTGCCCTGGACGGCGTGGCCGTCGCCTGCCGAAAATAGCGCGCCATCGTTCCATACCGGCAAGAACAGCGTCGAGCCTATGGTGAGATCCTTAAGATCGAGGTTGCCGCCATGTTCGCGCGGTGGTGAGCTGTCAATGCGGCCCCATGCAAGTGGAGGTGCAACGCCGAGGATGCCAAAAAAGGGCGCGAGCGCGAGCGTTACGCCACTGGAGAGTGTTGCCGATCGTGCGTGCCGATCCAGCGCAATGATCTCGCGGCTCGGGGCATGCACCAGTTCGGGAAAGAGGCCCTTGCGCGGTCGCAGCCCGGAATAGCCATACGGCGCCGTCAGTTCGATGTGCTGGATGTCGATCTGCAGGACTGCGCCGATGCGCGCACCGGCAACACGGATAGGGCCGGTCAGGATGTGCGGGCCAGGTCCACGCTGGGTGACCCCGCGAAAGATATCCGTGATCTCCGGTATGCGCCATTCTGGCGGCACAGCGTCGTCTGGAAAGCCTGAAGCCGACGACACCAAGAAGGCTTCTCCCGAACGCACCTCGCCGATGGGTTCGAGCGAGGCGTCGAAGTAGCCCCAGTGGACGGTTCCGATGGTGGGCCGGAAGTGTTGCACGGCTCGCCCCTAGCGCGAATGTACTGCTGGCATAACGGGCACATCGTACACCCTATTGGATGGTGAATAGGTTGGCGAACGCCGAGCCAGCCTGTACCATTGCCGGGAGACGTTCCTGCGCCCCTTTACCGTTGATGCTCATTGGAGAATGGACGTGACAGCAGACATCGAGCGGATTGTCCTCGACTTCATGCAAATGCGCCAGTTCGCCAAGGACCCATTCATCTTTGAATCGGCCGATGGCATACGCCTCAAGGATGTCAATGGCAAGGAATACATCGACGGGTTGTCTGGCGTGTTCGTGAACAGCTTGGGCTATGGCAATGCCGCAGTCGCTGCGGCTGTAGCCGCTCAACTCGACAAGCTTCATTTCGCACCACCACTGCACGGTACGACGCCGGTGGCGCTCGAACTAGTGGATGCCCTCTGGGAGTTCGGGCCGCGTGGCATGGGGGCGGTAAAGCTGCTCAGTGGCGGATCAGAAGCCACCGAAGCGGCGATGAAGCTCGCGCGTCAGTATCATCAGAACACGGGTCACGCCCGCAAGTACAAGATCATTGCCAAGTATGGCGCCTACCACGGTGCTACCATGGGTGCGCTGTCGGCCGGCGGCAACTGGGAACGCAAGTCTGTCTTCGAGCCGCTGATGCCCGGATTCCTGCACGTCCACCCGCCCTACTGCTACCGCTGCCCGTTCGACAAGACCTACGGAACGTGTGGCATCACCTGTGCCCAACTTATCGAGAAAACTATCCAAGCTGAAGACCCTGAAACGGTAGCCGCAGTCATTATGGAACCCATCTCGGTCAGTTCGGCCGGCTTCGTGGTGCCGCCGCCAGAGTTCTTCCACATCTTGCACGAGGCATGCACCCGCCACAACATCTTGTTGATCTTCGATGAGATCATCACGGGGTTTGGCCGCCTGGGCACCAACTTTGGTGCTGACTACTATGGCGTCGTCCCCGACTTGCTGTGCTGCGGCAAAGGCATGGCCGGTGGGTATGCCCCAGTGGCTGCCGTACTGCTGGCAGAGCGTGTGTGGAACGCGTTCCTTGGTGACCCTGAGGAACGCAAGGAGTTTCACCACGGTCATACGTTTGGCGGCAACCCCATAGCGTGTGCCGCCGGTGTGGCCACGCTGCGGCAGATCCAGGAGCGTCATTTGGTGGAGAATGCGCAGGAGCAAGGTGCTCACCTCCGCCACCGGCTCGAGGCGATGGCGCAACAGTTCCACTACATCGGCGATGTGCGGGGAGCGGGGCTCCTCCAGGGCATGGAGTTTGTGGCCGACCGCGCCACGCATACACCATTCGCGCCCAGTGTCCGCCCAGGCAAGTTGCTCGAAAAGGCGTGCAAGGACAGGGGCCTGATCTTGCGCACCGGCAACGATTTTGCCGTCTTTGCCCCGCCGCTGGTGGTCACCCGAGCCGACATCGATGAAATGACGGATATCTTCGAGGATGCGCTGTGGGCGGTTGCGCCTGCACTCCCAAGCGCCGCCGGCGCTACTCGATGAGTAGCCGTGAGGTACGCACGCCGACCTCGCGCGTGCGCTTCGGGCATGCTCGCCGCGACATAACGCCACCAATCGGCATTTACCATCGTATGTGGGGTGCCGCCAAGCACGATCGAGCTACCGGCGTGCATCGTCCACTCGTTGCCGATGTCGTAACCGTGAGCAGCTTGAGCGGAACCGATGTGGGGTTCGTGCGCGCCTTCATCGATGGCGTCGGGCTCACGGAGGTGCAAGACGAGCGCATCCGCCGGCACATGGCCCAAGCGGCAGGTGTGCCACTGGATTGTATCGACATCACCTACTCGCACACCCACTCCGGTGGCGTGTTCTGGCCCGATCGGGTAGCCCTGCCGGGGGGCGATCTCATCGAAGGCTACGTCAATGCGCTTTCCCAGCACCTGGTGGACGCGACCAAAGAGAGTGTGCTGCGCGTGCAACCAGTCACAATTACCTATGGCAAGGGTAGCTGCGCCATGGCGGCCAACCGAGACTATTACGATGACGAGTTCGGGGGCCACACCTGTGGATTCAATCCGGATGCCCCCGCTGATGACACGCTCCTCGCTGGTCGCATCACCGACCCCGGCGGCAACGTGATCGCGACGATGGTCAACTACGCCTGCCATCCTACGTCGCTGGCTTGGGACAACACCCTGATCAGTCCGGATTATCCCGGGGCGTTGCGTGCTGAGGTGGAGCGCGTCACGAGCGCGCCGTGCATCTTCGCGCAGGGAGCCTGCGGCGACCTGGGCCCACGCTGGAACTATTCTGGCAACCCCCAGGTGGCCGATCGCAACGGGCGCATGGTCGGTCTGAGCGCGCTGGCCATCCTTGAAACGCTCGACCCGCCAGGGACCGATTTCCGCTATCTCGGACCGGTAATTTCGGGAGCGACGCTGGGTGCTTGGGATAGCGCCGCTCAAGATGATAAGCACATCGCCGCAAGCGAACGCTTCGCCGGTGGCAGCTTCACCGTTGACTTGCCGCTCAAACCCGCACCAGACCGCGCCGCGTTAGAGGACCAACTGCGCAACGGCGAGCGCATGAGCGTAGAAGCACTGGCGCGCGGCGACACCATCGGCGGCCGTGATGCCCGTGCGCGTGCGGAGCGGGCGCGCCGCTGGCTCGCCCGTATAGACCTGCTTCCCACTGGGACGACCTATGCCTTTCCCTTCTCGGTCTACCAACTCGGCGATGCCGTGTGGGTGACGACCGGTGGGGAGCCGTACAACGTGCTGCAAGTTGAACTCCGGCGACGCTTTCCGCAGCTCACCGTACTGGTTTCACCGTTAGCCGGCGGCAGGGCAGCAGCCTACCTGTTGCCGCTAGATCGCTATGGCAAAGGCCTATATCAGGAAGAGCCTTCGAGCTTGGCTCCAGGGTGTCTCGAGCAGTTGATCGAGGCGGTAGCCGCACGCATCGCCGCACTGGAGGAGTAGCGGCGCGGCTCGGTGGAAGTTGCCCGAAGGAAATGGGCTCCTCGAGTAGGATTCGAACCTACAACCTTGCGGTTAACAGCCGCCTGCTCTACCGTTGAGCTATCGAGGAAGGCTCGTGGTCTTTAATTGTCTGGTAAGGCTGCGGAGCCTGGATTCGAACCAGGAATTCGTGCTCCAAAGGCACCCGTGTTACCGTTACACCACTCCGCACCAAGCCGCCGCTCGAAATGTGTGCCGGGGGCCGGGGTCGAACCGGCACGGAGGTTTCCCCCCATCAGTTTTTGAGACTGACGCGTCTGCCTATTCCGCCACTCCGGCCAGCGCAAACAACCTTCGAGCGACGGGTAGTGTACGACATGCCTCTAGGCGACCGCAACAGGAGGGATACTGTATGTGCTGGGGTATGCTTGTGGAGCTTACCGGCGCGGCTTGCGCCGCAAGTGTGCCTGAAGTTGGCTGAATGGACTTGGTCGAGGTGAACAACAAGGCGCTCGTCACGCTTGAGTTGCCAGCGGTCCTCGATCAACTCGCAGCGCGCACCGCTTTCTCGGCGAGCCGAGAGCTGGCCGTTGGGCTCGAACCGGTGGCCGACCGGTATTGGGTTGAACGCCGCCAGGAAGAAACGGCTGAAGCGTTCGCGCTACTGGCAGAGCGCCCTGACTTCTCCGTGCGCGGGGCCCGCGACGTGCGGCAGCTCGCCAAGAAGGCAGAGCTTGGCGGCATTCTCGACCCGTTGCAACTGCTAAGTATCAGCGGCACGTTACGTGCCGGCCATGCCATTGTGGGAACCCTCAAGCGGCTCAACGTCGAAACCTTTCGCGTGTTGCAGGAGATTGGCGAGCGTATCCATCCGTGCTCAGCCGTGGTAGCCGAAGTCGACGCGACCATTACCGAAGATGGCGAGGTCAAGGACTCGGCGAGCCAAACACTCGCGCGCATCCGGCGTGAGCTCCAGCAAGTCCGCTCACGCGTCGCTGAGCGGCTCAACTCCTACCTGAATACCCATCGAACGGCTCTGCAAGAACCCATCATCACGACGCGCAACGACCGGTTTGTGTTGCCTGTGCGCGCAGATCATAAATCTGACGTGCCCGGACTCGTTCATGACCAGTCGGCCAGTGGCGCCACCCTCTATATCGAGCCAATGGCGGTAGTGGAACTCAACAACGCCATGCGATCGCTGCAGGCCGAGGAGCATCACGAGGTCGAGCGGATCCTACAAGAAGTCTCAGGCGCCGTGGGCGCCGTGGCTCCGCTGGCGGTGGAGACGGTCGAGTCGATCGCCACAATCGACCTGTGCCTTGCCAAAGCGCGGCTTGCTGAGGAGCAGAAGGCGACCCGCCCACTTCTCGTTGAAGCTGGCAAGCTGCGACTGAGCAATGCGCGGCACCCGTTACTCAAGGGCACCGTGGTGCCACTCAGCCTCGAACTTGGCAGCGACTGGTCCCAGATTGTGATCACTGGGCCCAATACCGGCGGCAAGACTGTTGCGCTCAAGACCGTTGGACTGCTCACACTCATGGCAACCTGCGGTCTGCACATACCGGCCGGCGATGGATCCGAGATTGGCCTCGCGCGGGATGTATGGGCAGACATTGGTGATGAGCAGAGCATCGCCCAAAGCCTTTCGACGTTTTCATCGCACATGAACAACATCATCCGCATCGTGGACAGTTGCTCACCAGGAGATCTGGTATTGCTCGACGAATTGGGAGCCGGTACCGATCCAGTCGAGGGCGCCGCGCTGGCTCGCGCCATCCTGGACCACTTGCGTGCGCGCCGTGTCGCCGTAGTCGCGACCACGCACTACGCCGAGCTCAAGGGATACGCGCACACTACGCCGGGCGTTCAGAACGCCTCGGTGGAGTTTGATGTGGAGACGCTGTCGCCCACCTACCGGCTTACGATGGGGCTTCCCGGTCGCAGCAACGCGCTGGCGATCGCTACCAGGCTCGGCTTGCGACCCGACATCGTCAAAGCGGCTGCCGACACCCTGTCGCCTGATCAGCATCAGTTTGAGCGCCTGCTTGCGGAAATCGCCAGCGATCGCAAACAAGCGGCTGCCGCGCTCACCGAGGCCAGTGTGCAGCAGCGACGCGCCGAGATTGCGCGCGCCGAAGCTGAACGGCGCGTTGCGGGCATCGAACGGGAGCGGCAGCGCGTCCTCAAGGAAGCCGAGGATGGGGCCGAGCGTGACCTTTCCGCCTTCCGGGCACAACTCAACGCCATGCGAGCACGGTCCGACTCGGCGGCAACACGTCGGGAAGTCCAGGGTCTCCAGGACGAGACGTCGGGCATGCTGCGTGAGCTCTTGGAAAGGCGGCACAAGGCAGCCCAACAGGGTGTGGCTGCGAAACCGGCGCCAGCCCGATTTGTCACCGGCGAGTGGGTTCACGTCGAGTCACTCGACCAGGTGGGGCAGGTGGTGTCGCTCGCCAGTGACGGGTCTAGCGCCGAAGTGCAAATTGGGCGGCTCAAGGTGCGCGCCAAAGTCACTGAACTTCAACCCAGTAAGAAGCCGAATGTACATGCAGCAGTTGCCGACCGCTCCCCAATCGTTTCTTACGAACCAGCCGTCACGGTACCGAAGGTTGGCATCATCTCTTCACAGTTGGACTTGCGGGGTAAGCGCGCTGCCGATGTTGACTTGGAACTCGACAGGTTCCTCAATGACGCGTCGCGGGCCGGCGTGCCGTTCGCACGCATCGTGCACGGCAAGGGGACCGGCGCGCTGCGACAAGTGGTGCAAGAACAGCTGACCGGCCACCCCCTGGTGCGTTCGTTTCGCAACGGTGAAGCCGGTGAGGGGGGCGATGGCGTCACTATCGCCATGTTGTAGTAGGGCTGGATCTGCAGCGGTAATGGTAGTCTCGTGACAACCGGTGGACCGACCGAACCGGACGCCTACCAACGCGCGGGCGTCGATGTTGACCGCAAGGCTCAGCTTAATGCCGACCTGGCGCGCCGGTCGGCGGCCGCCGGAACGGCGCTACTCGCCGGCATCGGCGCTTTCGCTGGCGTCATCAAGATGCCGCAATTGAAGCAGCCGGTTCTTGGCGCCACGACGGATAGCATTGGCACCAAGCTCAAGATTGCTATCGCGCTTGACCGCCACGAGTCAACGGCACGTGACATCCTCCACCACTGTGTCAATGACTTGCTCTGCTCTGGCTTGATGCCGCTGGCCTTCCTGGACTATATTGGCACGCATCGCATCGATCCTCCGGTGGTGCGCCGTATCGTCGATGCCTTGCGTGAGGAGTGCACTCAGCTAGGCTGCTCGTTGCTGGGTGGTGAAACAGCAGAAATGCCCGATGTGTATGCTGCGGGAGACTACGACCTTGCCGGGACATTGATCGGGGTGGGCGAACAGGACGAACTGTTCAACAGAGCACATGTCAGCTCAGGAGACATCTTGCTCGGGTTGCCGGCAGCAGGTTTGCACACCAATGGCTACACGTTAGCTCGCAAGCTGATCTCGCCGGGCGAGTGGCACACGTTCAGTCCTCGTTGTGGCATGACCTTTGGCGATGCGTTGCTCGCCGAACACCGTTGCTACCTTAACGACGTTGTGCGTTTGCGCGTGGCCGTGGATGTAGCTGGGCTCGCCCACATCACTGGTGGAGGACTCGTGGATAACGTGCCTCGCTGTTTGCCAGAAGGATTGGCGGCGCACATCGACGCCACCACGTTGGTTCTCCCGCCGCTACTTACCGAGTTGCGCGAACGCGGCCATCTCACCGACACCGAACTCACGCGCAGCTTCAACGGAGGAGTGGGGATGGTCGTTGTCGTCCGACCGGGTGACGTACAGGCTGCCCAGAGAACATGTCCTGAGACGTCGCCAATCGGCACGGTCGTTGCGCGGGACGGCGGGTCCCAGATTCAGATTGAAGGAGCCATTCGGTGACGGGGCGAATCGTGGTCCTTGCTTCGGGCAACGGATCGAACTTGCAAGTACTCATCGACGCGACGAAGGCTGGCACCCTCAATGCCTCGATCGAACTAGTAATTGTCAATCGCAAGGCGGCGTTCGCCCTGGAACGGGCTCGGTTGGCAGGCGTTCCGGCTCGCTACGAACCGCTACGGCCCTGGCTGGAAGGTGGCAAAGAGCGTCTTGACTACGACGCGCATCTTGAGGAGATTGTGGCCTCCACACATCCCGACGCGGTGGTGATGGCCGGATGGATGCACGTCTGTTCTGATGCGTTCATCAATCGATTCGCCGGTAAGATCCTCAATGTCCATCCGGCCCTCCTTCCAGCGTTTCCCGGGGCGCACGCCATCGCCGACACGCTGGCCTATGGCGTTAAGATGACTGGTGTTACGGTCATGTACGTTTGGCCAGGCGGTCTCGCCAATTACGACAATGGCCCCATCATCGCCCAGGAGGCAGTACCCGTACTCGAAGATGACAACGAGGAATCACTCGGTGAGCGAATCCACGCCGTCGAACACCGTCTTCTTCCTGCGGCTCTCGAGCACCACCTGGCCGGGCGAATTCGCGTTGAGGGCCGCCACGTCCGTATCGGCGTAATATCGCCGGAGCGTACACCAGTGTCGCCAGCGACTAGGTAACCTCAAGTTGGCCCACTGGCAGCGTGATCGTGAAGATCGAGCCACCTGATTCGGGAAAAGTCGCCAAAGCAGTGCCGCCGTGCGAACGAACGATGCGTGCGGTAACAAACAGGCCCAACCCCATGCCCTGCTGGTCTGCCTCTGCGTGGGCGCGGTAAAACGGCTCAAAAATGTGCTCGCGCTCGGCCGGCGGTACACCTGGCCCGTCGTCTTGCACCGAAATCTGCACAAGGTTGCCGGCAGCCGCAGATGTCGTGATCGTCACGGTGCTGCCCACGGGGCTATAGCGCATGGCATTGTCGAGCAGATTGATGACTGCTTGCTGTACACGGCCTTCGTCGATAACGGCATAGAGTGGCCGCTGAGTCTTCTCGACGATCAGGCTGGCTGGGCTCCGAGCGAGCACGCCAATGATCGCATCGTGGACCACCTGGGCGACGTCCGCCGGTTGTCGATCAAGCACCAGCGTACCCGTATTGATTCTGTTGGCGTCATGCAATCGGTCCAGCAAGAGCGATAAGCGGTCTGCTTGAGTAATGACGTGACCAAGATACTCGCCCGTGGCTGCGGGCTTCCCGCTGGCGGCAGCGGCGTGGGCAAGTTGCGCGTAGGCGCGCAACGTGGCAAGAGGATTCCTCAACTCGTGCGACGCTACCGCCAGGAAGGTGTCACGCATCCGAACGGCGTCGTGCACCTCCTGGCTTAGCCGCGCATTGTCCAGAGCAAGGCTGGCTAGGCTCGCAATGGCCGCTGCGACCTCCACATCAGCGGGCTCGTACGTGCGTTCTGAACACCCCATCACCAGGCTCAGCACGCCCAAGCGGCGCCCCTGTGCCTCCAGTGGAACACACAACAAGGAATGAACGCCGAGTCTATCGATGAGTGCGAGATGCTCGGCATTCTTGGTGTATCCAGCGAGGTCGTCCCGCCTCACATGGGCGATATGTGAGACTTCGCCGGACCCATAGGTGATACTCGCCGGGGTGGAGCATTGAACGTCCAAAGGGTAATTGACCGCCAGGTCGAGGGCTGCGGCTTCGCGAACCGGGTCGGCGTGCGCAATGGCCAAGCGGGTACTTGCGCCACTGGCACTCACGACATCAAGTGCGCACCAATCTGCCAGTTCTGGCACCACAATCCTGCCGATGGCATCGAGGGTGGACTCGTAAGACGTCGCCTGTGTTAGCGCCGTGACCATCCGCGCGATGTGAGTCAGTCGCTGTGAGGTGCCACCGGCGCGTGCGCGTGCCACTGGCCGTATCTTCGCCGCAGCTTGTTTTTCGACGGCCCGTCGACCGCGTTGAGCGTTCACAAGTTGCACTGCTTCACAGCCGGGCGCCAATTCATCGCTTCATCATCATAGCGCACAGACTTCATAAAAGTGTGACGAGCGATGAGAATCCGGCGTGACTACCTGCGATTGAGGCACCCGATGGCATCGGGGAATAGTCGAGAGCCAGGTAGTTGAGCCCATGCCGGGCGAACGCCCCTTGTTCACGTTTCGCGGCGCGACGACGTTCCAAGGCGCCTAGGAGTGCGGGGGGTGCCTACATCGATCCGGTTGGACGTATCCTACCGGCCGCCAGCGACGGCCGGAACGATGGAGATCTCGTCGCGATCCTTCACAGCCGCTGACAAGCCGCCCAAGAAGCGGACATCCTCGCCATTAATGTACACGTTGACGAACCGGCGAATATCTCCATTCGCCTCGCAGATCCTACCGTTGAGCCCCGGATATTGCCGTTCGAGATCGGCAACCACTTCCTGAAGCGTCGATGCTTGCACATTCACCTCTGTGACACCGTTGGTTAGGCGGCGCAATGGCGTTGGGATTCGTACTTGAGCCGACATAATGGTTCATCTCCCTTGACAGTTATACAGCAAATATCGGTCGCCAGCTAGCTATCTTGCTTAGCCAGCGTGCACCGGGCCATTGCTGTGTGACGTTCCGGCACCCACAAGCTCACGCTCAGCATGCCGCGCTGGCGTGCCAGCAGCAATCGGCAGCGCAGCAAGCTTGGCTTCAAAATCACGCAACGACGACGTGACGCGGATTGGCTCGGACAGTTGGCCGTACAGCGCCTCTTGTGTCTTGAGTCCGTTGCCGGTCACGATGGCCACCACTACTTCATCCGGCCGGAAGGCCCCCTGAGCGGCGAGCTTCTTGAGCGCAGCGATCGTGACGCCGCCAGCGGTTTCGGTAAAGATGCCTTCGGTCTGGGCGAGGAGTTGCATGGCTTCGATGATCTCCGCATCAGTGGCCACTTCGGCCGAGCCACCGCTGTCGCGGATGGCGTTGAGTGCGTAGTAGCCATCGGCAGGGTTGCCCATGGCGAGTGACTTTGCCACGGTCACTGGCTTTACCGGAACGATGTTGTCGTCGCCACGCTTGAACGTAGCCACTACTGTCGAACAACCATCTGGTTGGGCGCCACTCATGCGGGTGACCTTATGGGCAATCAGGCCAGCCTTGGCAAATTCGTTGAGCCCTCGCTGGACCTTGACAAACATGCCTCCACTGCCGATTGGTGCGATGACGTGGTCTGGCGCTTCCCACCCCAGTTGCTCTGCCAACTCGAAGCCGAGCGTCTTGCTGCCTTCGGTGTAGTACGGCCGGATATTGATGTTCACAAACGCCCAGCCGAACTTGCCGGCAACCTCGCTGGCGAGCCGGTTAACGTCGTCATAGTTGCCGTCTACCGATACCAAGTTCGGCCCATACACGAGAGCACCAACGATCTTCCCCTGCTCGAGACCGTTGGGGATGAACACAAAGGAACGCATTCCGGCCTTGGCCGCGTGCGCAGCCACCGAACCGGCGAGGTTTCCGGTTGAGGCGCAGGCAAGGGTATCAAACCCAAACTCGCGTGCCTTGCTCGCTGCCACCGCCGTGGGGCGATCCTTGAACGAGAACGTGGGGTTGACACTGTCGTTCTTGATGTACAGGCGCTTGAGGCCGAGGAGCCGGCCGAGGTTCTCGGCATGTGTCAGGGGCGTGAGGCCAGTGCCAAGGTCGACAACTCGATCGCCTTCTAGAGGAAGGAATGGCCGGTAACGCCAGATGCTGTGTGGACCTGCCGCGATCGAGGCACGGCTGACGTCGCTCTTGATCGCATCGTAATCGTACACGACTTCGAGTGGACCGAAACAATAGTCACACACATAGATCGGCTCTTGGGGAAACTCGCGACCGCACTCGCGACAGCGCAGACCAAGGACATACGACACCCGGTTCTCCTCCCAACAACGATCAGGACCAACTGGCTTGTAGCCGCCTGCCAGTCCCTCATCACGTTGGGAGTGCTCGGAAGGTAGTGAAAGACACTACACGTTGCGAGCGACCGATCCTCTTATCTTGCAACCGGGCTGCCACTAATGTGGCATCACCGCTTGCCGGAATTGGCACCGAGCCGCACGAACAGTGATGATCTATCGTACGCTGGTTGCCGGGCTTCGTAGGGCCGTACCCCTCCACCCATCTGGATAAGAGCCTGGCTGTCTTCTGTTGTCCGCTGCATCCTAACATAGTGAAGGCTGCCCGTCAAAAGGGGGACATGTGAGCGCATCTCCTCTCCCCGGTCCCCAGGGCTGAGACTGTGCATAACGCCCTCACCGACACGATTGGGGCGTCCACACCTTTCGGTTGTGGACGCCCCTGCTGCGGGTGCTCGAATGCGGTGCTATTTAGTAGCGCATTGGCGCGTTCGTGAGGAGCTCGTCATCGCGGCGAACGCACCGGCGCCGGTCAGCACACCAGCGGCCTCTGGCAACTGGTCGGCCGACTCGGGCAACATGCCCAGCGGCTTGCCTGGTCGAGGCGCATCTTCGCCTTCGATGCGACGCACGATGTCGTACGCATCAGAGCCCACGAGCTCGTCCCTGTCGAGCAGGGCCTGGGCAATCGCCTCAACGGCCTCGCGGTGCTCGTTGAGCATCTTGCGCACTTGCAGGAATCGCCAGCGCAGCATGCGCTCGACCCGGCGCTGGGTGCGTGGATCGCTCAAACCGGACGCGGACATCGCCGAGCTGAACGTGCCGTCCATACCAAGTACACGGATGGCCCAGTTGGCAACGTCAGTGGCACGGGCAAAATCCGACACGACGCCATTGAATTGGGTGCCGAGGAACAGCTCTTCGGCGGCGCGCGACGCCAGCGAGATGTCTATCTCCGACATGAGGTCTTCACGGCTGGACGTATGGTACTCGTGCAAGGGCTTGTTGGCGGAGAAACCGAGCGCTCCACCGTGCCGGATAATCGACACCTTGGACAACCGGTCGCGCCGAGCGAGGCGCATTTGAGCGTAGGCGTGGCCTGCCTCGTGATAGGCAAGCATCCGGCGCTCTTCAAACGCCATACCGCGAATGGGCTCCTTGAGCCCCAGTTCAAACACATCGATGGCCCGGCTGATGTCGATGTAGCTAATCGCACTGCGTCCGTCGAAGTGCGCGTTGATGAGCGCCTCGTTGATTACATGCTTCATGGCCGCTGGGGTGTAGCCGATGGTGTCCGACACCACGGTGTCCATGGGCAGCGCTTCGTGGGCCACCTTGCCTAGATAGTACTCCAGGATTTCACGCCGGCCTTCGGCGTTGGGCAAGTGGACCGCGAGCTTGCGATCGAACCGGCCTGGCCGCAGGAGGGCCGCGTCCAGTGTTTGCACCAGGTTTGTTGCGGCGACGGTGAGCACCGGATCGCGCTGTGGCTTGCCGCGCTTGAAGCCAAACTTTCGCAGCATTTTCTCTTTGAAGGTTTGGTCCATTGGAGGAGGGTCAAGCTGCATCAGCAACTCATTGATAATGCCGCCACCACCACCCATAGACATCATGCCCATGCCCATTGAGGGCATTTGCCCGGCGCGCGATTGCCCGACGGCGTCGATTTCATCCAGGAACAGGATACAGGCGCCATATTTGCGCGATAGCTTGCGTGCCTTGCGATACAGCATCTTGATGGTCAAGGCGCCCATGCCCATCCACATGCTTTGCAGTCCGGCACTGGAGCAATAGCCAAAGGGTACACCGGCCTCGGTAGAGATGCATTGAGCCAGGTAGCTCTTGCCGGTTCCCGGAGGGCCAAACAACAGCAAGCCCCGAGTTGGCTCGCCACCCATGCTTTTGAACTCTTTGATGCCCTTGAGCAACGCGACCACTCGCCGGGCAACTTCAAGCACCTCTGGATTGCCGCGGTAGTCCTGGAAACTGAAGCCCGATTCACCGGGCCGGAGCCAGTAGATGCGCGGCCTGCCCAGGAAATACATCAGTCCAGCAAACTGCACCACCATGAAGAAGACAGCGAATAGCAATTGGAATAGGAGCGCGAGCACGGTGGGTAGTGCACCAGAGAATTGCCTCAGCAGGGGAAGTGCCACGACCCAGAAGACGACCAGCAAAATGAGGATGATGACGACCCGGCCAATGTTTCTGCCAAACCACCCGAAGAAGCGGTCGAGCGTTTCATCGACTGACTGATTGAGGCTAGGACCTTGTCGAGCGTTTGCGCTCACCGCCGGCCATCCTTTCACTGTTGCGGCCTCGCCGGCCGCGAGCGCTGTGGTGGGTGCGAACTATTGGACGCTGACGATCTTATCTTGTTTATCGAGCGTGAACAGGTATGTCACTTGATCGGATTGTCCACCGCGATCTACCGTGACAATGTACAGGAACACACCATTGCCGTTATCTTCGCGCGCTCCACCCACATACGAGATGTTTTTTACCACGCCAAGCTTGGGGCGAGCTTGGGAAAGCTGGGCTTCGAGGTCCTGAATCGTGGTCCCTTGACGGATGGAGGTGCTCAACAAGTTCCAAATACTGGATGTATCACCAGCCTGCTGATACCGGAAGTAATCCAAGGGGGTCTGCGGAGACGGTATTAAGCCTTGGTCCGAGTTCACCGTTTGTGCGGCAGGAGGAGGAGCTCCTACCGTCGGCATGAACGCCGGGGCGAAGTAATACGCGGCGCCAGCACCACCCGCCACGACCAGCAAGGCGATGGTGCTGACCAGCGGATGACGAATGATCGACCGCACGCCGCCCACGAGGATCAGCAACACGAGCTTGATCGGCATACGAAGCAAGCGGACGACCGGCGAGCGCTTGGGGGGCAGTGCCGGTTGGGTGCTCACGTCGTCATGTGCCGGAATCACCCAAGACGCGGTGCTACCTGACGGCGGGGGCTGTGCAGGCTCGTTGCTCTCGTCTCCAGACTGATACACGCTATCCGACCTCACTGGCTGCAGCGACCAAGGGATCGGGTTGGTCGTCGACTGTTTTCACTGCGGCGGAAGGCCGCAATCATCTGTACGCTCTTCGCTACATGGTACGAGCGAGTCCAGAGGGCGTCAAGACGGACGGTACCTGGGCTCCCAGCAACGGACCGGCTGGTGCTTTCTTGGCCGCCTGACAGGCATGCATGCGCGCCTAGCGTGTTCCCACCGCTACGAGGGTACGCGCCCGATGCCAGGTACTAGGTGCGTGAATCAGGCGCCAGGCCCGCCTACTGAGTGCCCGCCCTAGGCGATGTTTGCCAACGTATGGGAATAGCCCCGACACCACCACGTGGTGATATCCAGCCATTTGCAACGCACCATGCAAAGAGGTGGCATCAAAGAGGTGCTTGTGGTCAGGGTCCGCAAACAGTACCGGATCAGGATGATCTCGATTGGGCGTGAGCACCACGAGACGGCCACCTAGCTGAAGCACACGGCGCCATTCCAGAAGTGCCGCACCGGGTGAAGGGAGATGTTCGATCAGGTGCTGCGCCACGATCGCACCGACGCATGCATCTTGGAATGGCAGTACTGGCGACCCATCCGTCAACAAGGCAGTTCCACCGCGATTGGCCGCTATCGAGAGTGCCGCGACATTGGTATCAATACCGACCGGCGCGAGCCCCGCCTGTCGCAACAATGGAAATAACGGGCCAGTGCCACACCCAATGTCCAGTACGGTCATACCTGGAAGGCTACGCAACGCCTTGACCGCGATCATGCTTTCGATAAAGCGATCGCGGAAGCGGTCCCGACCCGCGTAATAGGCTGCGCCGTAGGGATGTTCGCTAGGGATAGATACCACGCAATACGTAGCCTGCGGCCACCTTGGAAACGGCGTTCATATATGCCGCCGTGCGCAGATCGACGTGTTGCTCCCCAGCCGTCTTGGTCACACCCTCGAACGCGCGCTCCATAATATCGAACAGCCGGGCGTTAATTTCGCGTTCCGACCAGAAAAACGACTGCAAATCCTGCACCCACTCGAAATACGACACCGTGACCCCACCAGCATTTGCCAGAATATCCGGTACGACGACCACGCCGCGCTGCGCAAGTATGGCATCGGCATCGGGCGTGGTGGGTCCGTTGGCTCCCTCCACCACCAACGCAGCCCGAATACTACTAGCATTGGCCCGCGTAATTTGGTTTTCGATAGCAGCCGGCACCAACACGTCACACTCACATGTCAGCACCTGTTCGTTGCTGAGTCGCTCCCCACCCTTGAAAGCGATGACTGATCGGTGCTGGCGCACCACCTCTTGCAACTCGGCAGTGTCGATGCCGTGTTCGTTATACACGCCACCGTCCTGGTCACTCACCGCCACGATACGCGCACCGACGGCTTGGAGTGCTACGGCAGCGGCACTCCCTACATTGCCAAACCCCTGCACGGCCACGCGGGCACCTTGAAGGGGCAGGTGGACATATTCGCAGGCCTTGCGCGTGATGGCCATGATGCCGCGCCCGGTAGCTTCTAGCCGTCCTTCCGACCCTCCGATGGCAACTGGCTTGCCAGTGACGCAGGCCGGAACCGAGAATCCCTTCTGCTGGCTGTATGTGTCCATAAACCAGGCCATGACTTGCGGGTTGGTGTTCATGTCTGGTGCTGGGATGTCGACTTCCGGACCGATAATTGGTGAGATCTCGGTGGTGTACCGGCGCGTCAAGTTTTCGATCTCGCGTTGCGACATCACTTTCGGATCGCACCGTACCCCACCCTTCGCACCGCCGAAAGGTATGCCGACAACAGCACACTTCCAGGTCATCCACATAGCCAGGGCGCGTACCTCATCGAGCGTGACCGTCGTGCCGTAGCGAATGCCCCCCTTTGCCGGGCCCCGCACCATGTTGTGCTGCACACGATAGCCGGTAAAGACTTCGACACCGCCGCTGTCCATCTTGACCGGAAAATGCACGATGAGTTCGCGTTTGGGTTGTCGTAGGATCGCAGCAATAGCGGGGTCCAACCCGAGCCTGGCAGCCACAGCGTTGAATTGATGCACGGCGATGTCATAGGCGTTGAGCGGCTCAGCTGACTCTACGGTCGCAACCATGTGGATGACATCCTTTGTGGCTCTTCGGTGAGGTGAGTGTGCCGGACTGTTGCGCCATGTGCATCATTGAACATAGCGACACCTCTGCTACCATGCTACCGGAACGGTGATTACCGCCGCGTTTCGCTCTTGTGTCAGCGTGGTAAAGCCAGCGCCAGTGGCCAAGCTGACACCGCGCTCGTATAAGACGCTGCGGCGAACTTGTGGTCAACGAGAGGATTGCCGGCTATGACGGGCGACACCTCTCGCCAGGAAGTTGGAACCTCCAGCCACCTGGCCACCACTACGAACGGCGTCACTGATGGTGAACGCTGGTTGCAAGAACTGGCCGCACTACGGCGAGTCCTGTCGGCGCTCGTGGCGTCCAGAAACCCCGATGAGATCCTGCACATCATTCTGCACATTGTGGTAGACACGCTCGGCTTTGACTTCGCCACGATCGCGTTCGTGGATGTTGCACACGGCATCATCCGTGGCAAGTTGGGCACCAACCAGGATGCCGATGCCATTCAAGCCATCGCCGAGCGACTCGATGGCGACGGCCCTCGCGCCTCGGTCTTGACGACCGGGCACCTCCTCCAGATTGAAGGATGGGATTCGCGCGCTGAACGCCGGACATTGGAGATCTACGGACACCACAGTTACGCGACGATTTACGGACCGATCACCGTGTTTGGTGAGCGCATCGGCGTGCTAGATGCCTCCCGCCAGCGCTCGACCCGTGCACCGATCTCCGACCACGATCGTGCGCTCTTTGCCTTATTGCTCGACAACGCCGGCCTCGCGCTGCAAAATGCCCGCGTCCTGGACAGTGAACGCACCAAGACGCAACGCCTATGGGCGGTAAATGAGATTACGCGCCGCACCACATCGGTGCTTCGACTTGATGATTTACTCCAGCAGGCAGCGACGCTCCTACGCGAGGCATTTAACTATCAGCACGTCAGCATTCTGTTGCCGGAGGGCGATGGCGCGCACATCTTGCAACGGGTGGCTTTCAGTTCGTTGACGCTTAAGTCGGTGCCCGAGCTGCGCCTTCCGCAAGGCACCGGCATGACGGGCTGGACCTTTATCACCGGCCAGGCGCAATTGGCCTCGGACACCCGCCTTGATCGACACTTCGTCCAAACGCCTGGCCTGCTCACGCTCTCCGAACTGGACGTGCCGTTACGCGTCGGTGGTGAAACCATCGGCGTGGTGAGCATCGAAAGCGATGCGCCCGGCGGTCTGGAAGAAGACGACGTCCCCTTCCTGCAAACGCTGGCTGACCAGATCGCCATCGCCATCCACAACTCACGGCAATATGAGGCGGTCAACCGGCAGCGGGAGCAACTCGGCGCTATAAACGCTGTTTCTCGCCAGATCAGCAGCGTGATGACCACCAAGGAATTGCTACCCTTCGTCGTCCAGCTCCTGTGGAACACGTTTCATACCTACAGCGTCTCGTTGTTCCAGGCAACCGACGATGGGCTGCTGCAGCTCGCAGCCGCGTTGGGGGGCGAACCGGGGCCCATGCCAGTGGGCTCGACGCTGCGCGTTGGCGTCGATGGCATCGTAGGTTGGGTCGCTGCGACAGGAAAACCGTTGCTGAGTGACGACGTGCGGCTAGACGCGCACTACCTTGCCTATCCAGGTTTGCCCGAGACACGAGCTGAGGTGGCGGTGCCCATTCTCTCCGGCAAGCGCGTTGTTGGTGTGCTCGACATGCAAAGCGACAAGGTGAACGCTTTCGACCTTCTTGATCAGACAACGCTGCAAACCCTCGCTGATCAGGTGGGCATTGCGCTAGAAAACGCGCGCCTGTATGAGGGCCTGCAGCGCCGCACCGCGCAGGTGATGGGCTTGCACGAGGCCGGGCGCGCCATTGCGGCCAGCTTGGAATTGAACGAGATCCTGCAAGCGATCATCGTTGAGGTCTCCGGCCGGCTCGGCTTTGACCGCTGCGCGGTCGCGCTACGCTCCGGTAGCGATGCCCTGTTCCATGGTGCGCTCGCCAGTGATGCTGATGGCAAAGTGACTGCTTGGGACATCCCGACTACGTCGGTGCCGGTACTCGGCGAAGACCTGGCCGAAAGTGTTCGCCGAGCATGGGTGGTGCACGTACGCGCGCCAGGAGGCGAGGTAGACGCCACGACGCACCTCATGGAAGACACCTGCACCATGGCCATGCCATTGCGGGTACGTGGCACGCTCATCGGCGCCTTGGTAGTCGACAACCTCGTGACCAGCCGGCATATCGACGCGGAGCACAGCGAAACGCTGGAGGCTTTTGTCAACCAAGCGGCGATTGCCATCGACCACGCCCGCCTCTACCAGGAGGTGATCAGCCGGGCGCACGCGCTGGAGGTCGCCAATCAACAGCTCTCGGAGCTGGACCGCATGAAGTCCCATTTCATCTCTATGGTCTCCCACGAGTTGCGGACCCCACTTGGCCTCATCAAGGGATACGTGGGCACGCTCCTGCGCGACGACGTGTCGCTCACGCCCGAAAGTCAGCGAGAGTTTTTGAAAATCATCGAAGAAGAGAGTGACACGCTGACCGACCTGGTTGGGAACCTGCTCGATGCGTCTCGACTGGAAGCAGGTACGCTCGCCATGGAGCTTCATCCGACACGGCTCGCTCCTACTATCCGCAAGGCCGTCGCCGACGCCGAGAAACGGGCACCCGACTACATGTTCCATCTGAACATCGCCTCTGAGCTCCCGCTTGTGCAGTCAGATGCTCGCCGCATCCAGCAGGTCATTCGGAACCTGCTGGACAATGCCGTCAAGTATTCGCCGGTGAACAAGAACATCGAACTGGCCGCCTACGAAGAGTTGGGCAGTTTGGTGATCACGGTGACCGACCACGGCGAGGGCATCGATAGCAATGACCTTTCCAGGATTTTCGACAGGTTTTACCGTGTGGACCAGACAGATAGCCGGCTGGGTGGTGGGTCTGGCCTCGGGTTGACCATCGCTCGGGGCATCGTGGAGGGGCACGGCGGTACGTTGACGGTTGACAGCGTGAAGGGTGCCGGATCGACGTTTCGCGTGTCGATACCGGTCGGCTAAACTGAATGAAGACTCACCGCTGAAATGCAACTGCTATGGTGGCGGCAATCACGGAGACATTCACGCATACTTGGACGGTGTAGCGTTCAAGGCGTAGCCGATCTGGCGATGCTACGGTAGGTACACAGTCATGCGAGGAGCCATGGGTCTACTGCCAGGGTCACGGCGGGTGCTCCTCGCCGATTCATCTGCCCGGATGCGCCGGGTTCTGCGCCTTAATTTCGAGACCCTTGGCATTGAAGTTTTTGAGACCACTCCGGATCAGTTACGAGACCCAGCGATCCCTGTGCCCATCAACGGACTCGTGATCAATCTTGATGGATGCAGCGAGCAATTGTGCCAGAGTATTCACTGGCAGCGCCACCGGAACGGGTCACTCATCGTCGCTGCGTACTCTGTCTGGCCCATGCGTGAGCGATTCCGGCAGCTGTGCTTGCACACGTTCCAGGAAGCCCCGCTGGATGTCCCCGCGTTCACGGCTACCGTCAATGAGTTGTTCGTTCGCCAGGTCGCGGTGTAACATCGACGGTGCTGGACGTACCACGCATAGTCGGAGATGACCTTGAATAACCCACTCGGCTTGATGAATCGACCATACGGCAAGTTTTCCCTTGAGGAAGCGCTGTCTGGAATCGCCGGCGCAGGCTTCAAACACATGTGCCTGCTGGTGCACCAACAGCAATATCGGATAAGCCCGGATACCAGCCTTGAGGAAGCCCGCAAGACGCTTCAAACCATTAACAGTCACGGCATCGAACTCACGATGCTGCCTTCGAGTCTCCCCCTCAAAGAGGGCGTGGCTGTGGCAGAAGCCGCTGGGAAGCGTCTCATCGACCTCGCAGCCGGCCTGGGCGTGCACTACCTCTTGGAGATGGGCGTTCACCAGCCCGAGCTGTATGAGTCGTACATCGACCTCATGCGCACACTGGCACCCTATGCACACGAGCGGGGAATTGTCATCTCGGTGAAGCCACATGGCGGCGCCACCACGACCGGTGAAGATTGCTTGCGCGTGCTGCGTGCAGTCAATCACGCTGCGTATAGGCTGTGTTTCGACCCAGGCAATCTGCTGTACTACTCCAACGAAGACCCGTTGCTCCACCTGAAGGAACTGGCGCCATACACGGTGGCGATGTGCATCAAGGACGAAACCGGCGGCTTGCGTGGCAATGTCGACGTGACACCTGGCGATGGCGACGTCAACTTTCGGGGCGTGTTCACGGCGTTGCGCGACGCTGGATTCCAAGGGCCGTGTATCGTCGAGACCCTGGCTAGCCGCCCCACGGCGGCCGAAGTTAACGTCGAGGCCAGGCGTGCCCACAGTTATCTGACGACCTTACTAGAGTCGCTCTAGCCTGGCCGTACCGGCAAACGTTCCATCAGGAGCCGGGTAACGGCTCCTGACTCCACATGGTGGCGAGTTCGACGACAAGTTGAGCCGCCAGTGCTATGTCCTGCGCGGCCACCCACTCCCGCCGGGACTGCGGCATATGCCAACCGGCAAACAGGTTGGGGGCGGGCAGGCCCATTGCTGTTAGGCGGGCTCCATCGGTGCCGCCTCGAATGGCCGTGCGAACCGGCGTGAGCCCAATGCTGCGTGCCGCTTCTTCGGCTATCTCGGTCACGCGCGGATGGTACTTGAGGACGTCGAGCATGTTGCGGTAGCTCTCAGTGACCCTAAACTCGACGCGTGCGCCGGGGTGTCGCCTGACCGCCTCCTCCGCCAGCCTTTCGATGAGCGCTTCCTTTACGGCCAGTTGGTCCGTTGCAAAGTCGCGAACGATCATGTGCACCGTCGCAAGTTCCGCCGCTCCCTCGATGCGTGTGGGATGCACGTACCCTTGGCGTAGTTCTGTCGTTTCCGGGGACAGGCTCGTCGGCGGCAGCGACGACACGAACTCGGATGCCACCTTAACGGCATTGACAAGCTTGTCCTTGGCATAACCTGGGTGTGCACTTCGTCCGTGAAACGTGACGGTCATGCTGTCAGCCGAAAACGTCTCATTCTCGATCTCGCCGGCCGAACCTGCATCCAGGGTATAGGCAACATGCGCCCCGAGCCCGGACAGGTTGAGGAGTTCGACGCCACGCCCAATTTCCTCATCGGGGTTGAACACAAACCTCACATTGCCGTGGCGGACCTCCGGATGGTGTTGCAAATAAGCTGCTGTAGCCATGATGGCAGCGACACCTGCCTTGTCGTCGGCGCCGAGCAAGGTTGTGCCGTCGCTCGTGATGAGGTCATGGCCAATATATCGCTGGAGCGAAGAATCGACAGCAGGCGAAAGCTGCTGGGTCGGGTCCGCAGGTAGCGAGATTGTGCCTCCGTCGTAGTTCTTCCAGATGACCGGCACAACGTTCTTGCCAGGCGCGTCGATAGAGGTGTCGACGTGGGCGAAGAAGGCGACGGTTGGGTGTTCACCCTCGCAGTTTGCCGGGAGCGACGCTGTGACGTAGCCGTGCTGGTCGATAGTCGCGTCACGATACCCTAGGTTCGCGAGCTCTTCATGGAGCAGACGCAGCAATTCCCATTGTCCGGGTGTACTAGGTGTCGCACTTGACCGCGCGTCTGAGGTCGTTTCGATGCGCACGTAGCGTAGAAAGGCGTCAATGGCGCTCGCGCGCAATTCTGCGAGTTGGGTCACGCCGTCTTGTTCCACCATAATCGGCCCCTCCACGGCCGCGCACATCGTAGCCTATGGGTTTCGGGCCTTTAACGGTGCGGTCAGCCAGGCTTCTGGGAGCGAAACAACTCAGCTACCTCAGTCCACGGTAAACGAACGTGCCCTCGCTGGTCGAGTCGCTCCGCGCCTTCCCAGGTTGACTCGTAGCGCCAGGACCCGGACACGGAAATAGGCAGCCCGAGTTCGCGAACAAGTGGGTCAAGCTGCTGCTCGCAGGCTGGTGCGTGCTGGTCAAATAGGTCGCGCAGGGCAAAGCTGATCCGGTGGGATTGACTACTTACCAGGACTCGTTGGGCGCCACTCACCCAGTCCACGGTGACCACTTCGCTTCGCTCCTCCCAGCCGTAGCTCGCCCGGAGAGATAAGTTGCGTGGATCACGCAGTAAGATGGTTCGGGCCTCATCACTGGTAGCGCCGGTCACCATGCTGCCTCCTTCTCAGCGAGCACTTGTCCTAGGAGTAGGACACCAGGTAGTGGCCAATGTGGTTGATTGGCACCCAGACCTCTGTTCCGTACGCTACGGGCATAATCCCTGGCCGGTGCAGCGTACACGGAGGTCCGCGTGAGGCAGGTTCCACACATCGGCGATGAGGTACTGCGCGATCGATCTGGCGGCTACGCGTTCCGATTGGTCTTGCACGCAAGTTCCATCGGCTTGCCCATCGGCTTCTTCGTGTGGCTGTGGTACAACCACTCCCGCGATGTCGTCGGCGTCGTGCTTCAAGCCATGATGAAGCTGGGCGGATCGTAGGGTCAAGGCGCGAGTGCAGTCGGCCTTCACACCTCACGCGCCATGAGCTCTTCAAGCAGCCCGTCATATTCTCTACGGTCAACGGGCAGGCCGACTGCTTTGTCGCGATAGCCCGCCAGAATCATCGAGGCGCCGAGTTCCAGCGCGCGCACGCCATCTTCGCCATTGGCTAAAACTGGCTCTCCGGTGCGAACTGACTGTGCGAAGCGCCGGACCATGCCGGTGTGCCCGGTCTCGCCCGGCTTCCCCTCAGGGATGACCACTTCCTCCCAGGCGCCTTCCGGCCGGCTGAATGGTTCTCCACGGAAGATGTGATGCGTGAGGGGTTCACCGAGCCGGAACATCTTGACAGTTTTGCCATCCGTGTGAATCGTGCCGCGATCGCCGGCGATCGTCCATTCCGATTGCCCCGGATATTCGGCAGTCGTGGTGACAAAGGTGTCAACGCGGCCGCCCTCGTGCTCCAAGATCGCGGCCACAGTGTTTTCTGTTTCCATGCGATGGATGCGCGTATGTACCGTTGCCTTCACCCGTTGAGGCAGGCCCGCGAGCCAGCAATACAGGTCGAGATTGTGGGGCGCTTGATTCATCAGCACGCCGCCCCCTTCGCCCTGCCAGGTCCCGCGCCAGCTGCCTGAGTCGTAATACTTCTGGGTGCGATACCAACTCGTAGCCACGGTGCCTACCCGGCTAATCTCTCCGATCTCACCCTGAGCAATCAGATTGCGCACTGCGTGAAACACCGGTGAAAGACGGGTCTGGAAGTCGATGCCCAGGAGGACGTGGTGCTGCTTGCAAGCGACCACCATGCGATCGGCGGCGGACAGCGTGGCAGCCACCGGTTTTTCACACAGGACGTTGATGCCGCGGGTCGCTGCCAGCACCGCGGCCTGCTCGTGCAATGGATGGGGCGTAGCGATGAGCAGGACCTCGGGGTTAGTGTCCAGGAGTTGCTCGACCGTCGCGAAAGCTGGAACGTTCAATGACTCGGCAAATTGACGCGCTGCTGGCAACACGTCCGCCGCGCCGGTCACGGTGATGCCGTCCCTTTCGGCGACTAAGCTCTTGAGGTGCGTCCGGCCCATCACGCCAAGCCCAACGATCGCAAAACGGACTGCCTGCATGAACACGTGCCTTTCGCGTCTGTGTGACGAGTTGATGATCACGGCAAACGCCAACACGGCTTCGCCGGTTCCAGCCTAGCACACCAGGGAGCGCGCACTATTGCACCAGACTCGCGGCGGCCGCGTCGGCGAAGATAATCAACTCGCCATGTTGTGGAACAACCCGTTGCGCCGGCAGACGGAGGGACTTCGGTCCCGTAACGACCGCGCGCAGTACTTCTGCCTTCGCCTGACCGGCCACCAGGAAGCACACCGAGCGAGCAGCGTTGATGAGAGGCAAAGTGAAGGTGATGCGCCACATGTTGACTTTGGGTACAAAGATAGCGGCGACCAGTGTTTCGCCATCCTCTGGCACGGTGACGTCAGGAAAGATCGACGCCGTGTGTCCTTCTTCACCGAGACCCAACAGGATCAAATCGAAGCGTGGTAGGCCAGTCTTGCCCAGCACATCGCGGATCTCTGACGTATAGCGCTGTGCGGCGACAGCGGGGTTGGCTATTTCGCCCAGTATGCGATGCACATTGCCCGCCGGAATCGGCACCCTTTGCAACAGCGTGTCGTGGGCAAGCCGGAAATTGCTTTGCGGATCGTCGGGGCCGACGCACCGCTCATCCGACCAGAATACGTGAACCGACGCCCAGGGTACAGCGCTGGCGAGTTGGGGTGTGGCAAGGACGTCGAACAGCGCTTTCGGTGTACTACCGCCAGAGAGCGCGACGCAAAATTGTCCGCGCTCGCGCATAGCTTGCTGGGCCAGGTTGAGGAAGTGGTCAGCCGCCACTCCGGCTAGCCGCGCCAGATCAGGGCGAATCACTACCCGCGGTGTGGCGTCGGTCACTGCTGAGCAACCCCACCTGCTGTCCCCGACAGGGCGGCGATCCACGCCAGGGATGTTTCATACGACGCATCGCGCCTTGACCAGCCGAGCTCCTGTTCGAGCAGTAATGCCAGGCTCGTCACCGGACCCCGGCTTGCGTGCGTTTGCTCCTGCGTTGAAGGAAGGGATACCGAGGTACTCAACGAACCATCGGCACGGACGCGAGCAGTGAAACTGGCAGCACCGTCCTTGCCGGTGGCAGTCAGTCCAATGGACACCAACTCCCGGTTGGCGCCATCCCCTAACTCGATAGCAATCGAACGGTCCCGGGCCAACGCGGTCATGCGCGAGCCATCCGGCCGGTAGTTGGCCCGCCAGCCTAAGCACGAAGCCAGCCACGCCGTGAACAGGAGCGAACTTGGGTTGACTGGATCAGCTGGTTGAGTCGTGCCGAATCTGAGCGCCGTCACATCATTGAGATAGACCCGTAGTTTCGGATCATCAAACAAGCTGGCCAGAGCGCTGCGCCAGGGCGTGAGTCGATTCCACTGCAGGTCCGACACGTGCAACTGGCTGTTCTGACGGCGCAACCCAGCCAGCGCCGCCACGGCAGCATAGAAGTCCGACGACTGGGCGGTGTCGACAACGAGCCGGTTGCCTGCTAGACATAGCTCGCTGATGACGAGCGACTTGTCGCACAAGTCACTGGCACACCACACCACCGTGGGCAAGTCGTGAACCAGGAGTGAGTTGACGGCACTGACCAGTTGCTGATCCATGTTGCCGTGCGCCACCAGCCGGATATCCTCAAAGCAAATGTTAGGCCGATCCACGAGGCAGCGCGTGGATACGTCGGCATCGAGTGTCGAGGTCGAACCAGGCTCCGCTAACACAAAGATCGTGCGGGAGGGCTGGAAGCTGCGCACATGGTCGACGGCTGCGGCGGCCGTCTCCATGTCAGCAGGGCTTGCGGCGAACACCACGAGCGTCAGTATGTTGGTGCGCGAGGCAGGCGGTAATCCTTTACGCGAGTTATGCTGCGCACCGGCACGCCACAGCTTGGTGAGGTTGCCTTGCACTGCTTCGGCATCAACGCCCTGCCCGGACCACTCACCGACGACTTCGTGCAACTTGCGTATCGTCATTACATCACCATCTTACGGGCGATGCCAGGTGTGACCGTCCTGCGACAGGAGCCGGTCAGCGGCCGCGGGACCCCACGTACCCGCGGCATAGTTGGGGAAATCGGTGGGCGGCTGGCTCTTCCAGCCGTCAAGGATATTCGTGATGAACGCCCAGGAGCGTTCCACTTCGTCACGTCTGGTGAACAACGTGGAGTCACCAAGCATTGCATCGAGTAGGAGTCGCTCGTAGGCGTCGGGCGAGTCGACGCCGAAGGACGCGCCATACAGGAAGTCCATATTCACGCTGCGGATCTGCATCGTCTGGCCCGGTACTTTCACGCCAAAGCGGACCGTTATACCTTCATCTGGCTGTATGCGCAATACCAGATGGTTTGCTTCCAGCGCCTCTGTGCCGCTGGTAAACAGCGTTTGGGGCGGGCGCTTGAACTGAATCAGTATTTCGCTGGCCCGGACTGGCAAGTGTTTACCCGTTCGGACATAGAACGGTACGCCCTGCCATCGCCAGTTGTCGATAAACAACTTGAGGGCGACGAAGGTTTCGGTGGACGAATCGGGCGCCACGCGCGGTTCGGTTCGGTAGGCCGGCACTTGCTTGCCCGATTCCCAACCGGCGCCGTACTGGCCACGAACGGTGAATTTGGGCACGTCATCGCCGCGGATGGGGCGGATGGCGCGGTGCACCTTGACCTTCTCGTCACGCACCGCGTCGGCATCGTAGGCTACCGGCGGCTCCATTGCCACCAACGTGAGGAGTTGCTGGAGGTGGCTCTGCACCATGTCGCGTAGGGCGCCGGCCTCCTCGTAATAGGCGCCGCGCGTTTCCACGCCTACCGATTCGGCCACGGTGATTTGGACATGGTCGACATAGCGCCGGTTCCAGAACGGCTCAAAAATGCCGTTCGCGAAGCGCAAGACGAGTATATTTTGGACCGTTTCTTTACCCAGATAATGGTCGATACGGTAGATCTGGGACTCGTCAAATACCTCGTGGATCGTGCGATTGAGCTCTATGGCGCTCGCCAGGTCGTGTCCAAACGGCTTCTCGACAATGATGCGCGCCCACCCCTTGCCACCACTGGCCGTATCACCGCCGTGCTGGAGACCGGCGGCACCAAGTTGCTGCACGATGGGGCCGTAGAAGCTAGGCGGCGTCGCGAGGTAGTACAGCCGGTTTCCGGCCGTCCCAAACTCTTTGTCGAACCCTGCGAGTTCCCTCTTGAGCCGCTGATACGCACCTGCATCGTCAAACTGTGACGGCAAGTAGTGCAGCATTTTGGAGAAGCCAGACCAGACGTGCTGTTCAAGGGGCTTCGTGCGGGAAAACTGGCTCGTTGCCTCACGCATTTCAGCGCGGAAGTGCTCGTGCTCTTTTTCCCGGCGTGCGAATCCCGCCACAGCAACGTTGCTGGGCAGGCTCCCTGCCAATGCCAGGTTATACAGCGCTGGAATGAGTTTGCGGTGGGTCAAATCGCCAGTGGCGCCAAAGATGACAACGGCACAGGGATCGGGCGATTTCTGAACGAGCGCTCCGTTGCGCAGCGGATTGCTGCTCAATGCACCGGTTGGTGGGGCAATCGTGGCGTCCATGACGGTCGTTAAATTCCCTTCGGTTCCCCTATGTGCTCACCTTGACGGCGTGCCCGCCAAACTCACGGCGCAACGCAGCAATGACCTTGTCGCCAAACGACTCTTGCTTCCGCGATCGGAAGCGATTCATGAGCGACAGCACGATGGCCGGAGCTGGTGTGGACTTGTCAATCGCTTCGAAGACGGTCCAACGCCCCTCGCCTGAATCATCCACATACCCGCGAATGTCCTCGAGTTTGGGGTCGTTGGCGAACACGGGGATGGCCAGCTCGAGCAGCCACGAGCGCACCACGCTACCGTGGTTCCACAGCTTCGCGATGGCGCCGAGATCGAGGTCGTATTCAGCGCGGTGCATGATGTCAAAGCCCTCAGCGTAGGCTTCTAGCAACACGTACTCGATGCCATTGTGCACCATCTTGACGTAGTGACCAGCACCGACAGGGCCAACGTACAAATAGCCCTCGTTGGGGGCCAGCGATTTGAGGATCGGCTCGATATGGTCGAAGTCGGCCTTATCGCCGCCGACCATGAGACAGTAGCCCTCCTTGAGGCCCCAGATGCCGCCACTGGTGCCGGAATCGACGTAGTGTACACCATGAGGTTGGACACGCTTAGCCCTCGCCTGAGTGTCGGTCCAGCGGGAATTGCCGCCGTCTATCAAGATGTCGCCGGGCTGGAGGTGTGGGAGCACCTGGTCAATCGTGTCATCGACTGGCTTGCCGGATGGCACCATCATCCATACCACGCGCGGCGCGCTGAGTTTGGCAGCGAGCTCGGTTAATGTCACCGCGCCGCTAGCACCCATCGCTTCAGCAGCTTGAATGGCTGCCGGATTCAGGTCAAACGCCACACAACTGTGACCGTGCTCCTGCAAGCGCTGGACCATATTTGCGCCCATGCGCCCCAAGCCGATCATCCCAAGCTGCATGCCTCTGTTTCCCCTTCTCCCAGGCCGAGGCCACTGATACCCCCGTTACTCACCGACTCCCGCCGCGTGCAGCGCCTGCCCAGCCGGCTTCGCCCGGCGCTTCGTTTCCAGCGACTTAAGCAGGGAGTGATATGATTCCGCGAACAGCTTGACGCCGTCATTGAGCAAGTCGTTCGTTACCACATCCATGTGAATGCCGAGCGACTCCAGGTCCGCTATTTGCTGCCGTACTTCAGGTAGTCCCTCCTGGACCGCTGTGGCAACTGGCGTACCTCGCGTCTTGTAGGCTTCTAGCGTGGCCGGCGGCATCGTGTTGATAGTTGCCGCACCCACAAGCGCGTCGACGTACATGAGTTCGGGATAGGCTGGGTTCTTCACGCTGGTGCTCGCCCATAGTACGCGCTGCACCGTTGCGCCGTGTTTGACCAAGTTTTGGAACCGTTGGCCGTTGAAGATGCGCTCGAAGCGAGCATAGGCCTCCTTGGAGTTGGCGATGCCGGCTTTGCCCTTAAGCGCCGTGAGTTTCGCTCGCGCCTGTGCGTCTGGAGCAGCAGCGAGCAAGGCATCCAATCGCTTATCCACCGCGGTGTCAACACGGCTCACGAAAAAGCTAGCGACGGAATTCAAGCGGTCGATAGGTTGGCCGGCAAGAACCCTGCGCTCTAACCCAGCAATATAGGCATAGGCCACCTGCTCATAGGCCTCGAGCGAGAAGATCAGTGTGATGTTGATATTGATGCCATCGGCAATCCCTTGCTCGATGGCGGCCAGGCCCTCCGGCGTTGCTGGAATCTTCACCAGCAGGTTCGGCCTGTTGATGCGGGCGTTCAAGCGTCGGGCTGCCGCGATCGTTGCCGCCGTATCGCTGGCGAGCAGCGGCGATACCTCGATGCTCACAAAGCCGTCGAGCCCATTGGCCGCGTCGTACACACCGCGAAAGGCGTCGCAGGCGTCCGTCAGGTCGCGAATGGCCAGTTCTTCAAATAGCTGCTCCGAGTCGAGGAGCTCATTGCTGACTTCCCAAATCTGATCGTCGTAATCTGCTGACGAGGCTATCGCCTTGTCAAAGATCGTTGGGTTGGAAGTGACCCCTCGCAACCCATTGTCAATCAGGGTGCGCAATTCGCCGGTGGTAATGAGTCTGCGGGATATATTGTCGAGCCAAGGGCTTTGCCCGTAGGCGATCAATTGCAGTAAGCGGTTGTTCGCTGAGTCCGGCATGTGCTTCTCCATTCTGCACGAGGGGGCCAGAGTGAGTCGTGCGCTAACTGGCACCTCCCACTCATCCTACTGCTATGGTACGGCCTGGAGGCAAAACGGTCTACTTCCACTGGCTGAAGGCGCCGGTTGCTTCCGGAAGGACCGGCCGGCGATCCTCTGGCGAGCGTAACGTGCTCGGCTACGTGAACACCAACAACATCGCGATTGCCATTAACACGATGCTGTTGTAGGTCAAGTGATGCGTGGTCGATCGATCAATGCCATGCTGGAGGTATTGCCGGGTGAACCACAGCCCGCCGATAGATAATGGGAGCGCTACCGCCAGCGGCACGCCAACCAAACAGTGCACCATGCCGAACAGGATGCTGCGCGGCACGCCGTCTCGCCACCCTTTGGTGCCTTTTCGAAACGTGAGTTCCTCACCATGAGCCAGGTTTGGCAAGGTATAGGCCAGGAGGAGGACGAATGGTACGGCCAGCCAGGGGTAGGCGAGTGGAGCGGCAATGATGTTTCCTCCACCAGTGCTATCCCCCACTTGCGATGCTAACCATGTCCACCAGCTCCAGTTGAGGATGGGGTTGTCCAGCGCCAACAGTCCGGCAGCGCCCGTAACGACGATGGCCAAAACGCCCACGTTTTGGGCCACGTAGAGCGGCCGGATGGTGCCATACCAGCGTAGTGGCGACGAGCGGCGCGTTCGCCAGGCGGTCAACCCTACCGTACCGACAACGTAGACGGTGATCGGCACCGTGGACTTCAGGAATAACGCTAGTTCTACGGCAAGAAACAAAAGCGCGAAGCCAGCCATAATTAGGGAGCATACGTGATAGCCTTCGCCACTCCGGTCGGGCCCGACCAGGCCAACTGAAGAGGCAACCGGCTTAGGGGAGGCATACGACTCGTGCCGGAATGGGCTCAGTTCCTGATTGGCACCTTCGGCTATGTAGCAGTGTTCGTATTGGTTGGGGTGGAAGGCATCGGTATTCCGGTTCCCGGCGAGACCACGCTGCTCGTCGCGGCGGCCGTTGCTGGGACGGGCCAATTGGACATCCGGATTGTGATCCTCGCAGCTGCCTGCGGCGCTTCCCTCGGCGAGATGGGGGGGTATGCCATCGGCAGGCATTGGGGCCGAACGGTGATCGACTCCTATGGACACCTCGTCTTCCTCACACCGAAACGCGTCGCGCTAATCGAACGGCTGTTCGCTCGCTTTGGGTTATGGGTGGTGCTGTTTGGTCGTTACCAAGCATTATTTCGCACCTACATAGGCATCCTCGCTGGCGTGACCCGCATGCCATTCTTGTCCTTCGCTCTGGTGCGGACGCTGTCCTGCATCGTGTGGGCCGTGGCGCTCGGCGCGCTCGCCTACTCACTTGGCACGAAGTGGGAGACTCTGCAGCGGTACGTTCGCGTAGAGAGTGAGGCGGCCATCGTGGCCGTCCTAGCCATCGCCTGTGTGGCCATTGCCGTAGTGCTCTTGCGAACGCGACAGCGCCGGCATCTCGATGGCTAATGCCTCGCTCCAACCCGGTGCGCTACGATGAAGGCGGCGCCGGCCGTCGATCCCGGAGAGTGGTCACGAATGACGCAGATAACCGTCTTGGGTGCAGGAGCGTGGGGTAGCGTGCTGGCTGAACTCCTGTCAGCCGCCGGTCACGACGTCACGCTGTGGGGACGGCGCGCAGTGTCACTGGCGTTTTCACCTGGAGTAAGTGCTAGAAGCAGTGGGGTCGTAACGCCAAACCAACCAACGCATATGACCGAACTTGCGCCAGCCGTTGGCAAAGCCAGGGTGATCCTCGTGGTCGTACCCAGCCAGGCGATGCGCGACATTGGTAGCCAGCTAGCGATAAGTGGCGTATCAGGTGTGCCAATCATTTCGTGCGCAAAAGGTCTCGAACTGGGCACATGCAAGCGGATGACGGAAGTGCTGGCAGAGTGTCTCGGCCCTAGTCAGCCAATCCTTGTCTTGTCTGGACCCAACCTTGCGGGGGAAATCGCTGCGGGGAAGGCAACGGCCGCGGTGCTCGCGGGGAAAGACGCATCGATGACCCTGGCACTCCAGCAAGCTCTCACGACACCCACCTTGCGCCTGTATGGCAACCGCGATGTCGTCGGCGTAGAACTGGCGGGTGCGCTCAAAAACTGCATCGCCATCGCGGCGGGAATCGCCGAGGGCTTGGGCATGGGCACTAACGCTCGCGCAGCGCTGATCACACGCGGGCTCGCCGAAATTGCCAGGCTCGGCGTGGCCGCCGGCGCCGACCCGCAAACGTTCGTCGGATTGGCTGGAGTGGGTGATCTGGTCGCTACCTGTTCGAGCGCGCTCAGTCGCAACTTCCAACTGGGCCTGCGACTGGCCGCGGGCGAACGATTGAGCGATAGCACCCGATCTATCGGCCACGTGGTTGAAGGAGTACATGCCACCAGCGCCGCTGTGCAGCTCGCGACGCGCTATGGCGTGCGCATGCCAGTGGCACAGCACCTCGCCGCCGTGCTCTTTGAAGGCAGCTCGGTCCAGGAGGCGCTCAAAGCGCTGCTATCCACGTTTCCTGGGGACGAATTCGGCGCCGTGGGCGCGCCACTCCTGCCGTAACAGTGTTGAGCGCCCCAGCCAGCCGGTTCGGCATGCTCGCGTTGTTACTTGTGGTCGCAGCCGTACTGACCCAAACTGCGCAAACCTATTTTCTCGCTGGCAGTGTGTACGGAACGGCGGCCCTGCAGTCCTACGCCACGACTCCCAACAACAGTTATGGCGTGAATGCGTTTCTGGAGGACGACGTCTATCAGTGGCAGCTTGATCGCGACTACGCCGCAATCGTGGCAGGTGGTTATCACTACGTGCGCCAGGAGTTTCTCTGGTCACAAATAGAGCCCAGCGCTAAGGGCAACTTTTACGACGCCAAGAACAAGGTTGACGCATGGGCCAAGTGGGATCGCATCGTCCAAGGTGCCGTCGATCACCACGTGGAGCTCATCGTGCGGCTGGATTTCGCCCCTGACTGGGCAACAGCTGGCAACGTCGACTCAGGACAGTGTCCCACGCTGTGTGCACCGCCTAACGACCCGCGCGACTTTGCTGACTTCGCTCGAGCAGTTGCCAGCCGCTACCAGGGGAAGGTGCATTTCTACCAGGTGTGGAATGAGCCCAACCTGCAACACGATTGGGCAGGAACGGCGATTAGCCCAGCACACTACGTGGCCATGCTCCAGGATACATATCAAGCGATCAAGGGTGTTGATCCAGGGGCAATGGTGCTCAGTGCGTCGCTCGCGCCCAACCGGGGCGATAGCCCGCAAAACATATCAGACCTCACGTATTTGCAAGGGATGTACGCGGCGGGGGCGAAGCCCTATTTCGACATCCTGGGGGCGCAAGCCTACGGGCTCAACTCTCCCACCGATGATCGCCAGATTGGGTTGCACAGCTATCAGTTTCCCCGCGCAATCCTGCCGGGGAGCCAGCCATTTACGTTTGATCGCCCTGTCCAACTCCACCAGATTATGCTGGCTGCGGGTGACGGGGCCAAACAAGTGTGGGTGACCGAGTTTGGCTGGATGTCGCTCCCATTGGATTGGAGTGGTAATCCGTCGCCCTGGTCGCAAGTGCCGGCGGCCGACAAAGATCACTACACCACGCAGGCGTGGTCACGTGCCGCCACAGATTGGCCCTGGATGGGCGTGCTGTGCCTATGGTATCTACGCACGCCAGTGCCAACTGACCCAAGAGACCCCACCCCCTACTTCGCGATTTTGCAACCTGATTGGCAGCCGACCCCGCTGTTCGAGGCTGTCCAGGCGCAAGCTGCACAACCACCAGTGGCGCTCACCGGCAGCCACGGTGCCAGCGATGCTGCCGCTACCTACGGCCCGCACGGCTTCGCAGAGGCGTGGCACTCGGGGCAGAACGGCAAGGTGGCTACCAAGGTGGCAGGTGCTCCAGGAGCGAATATGTCGTTGCGGTTTAGTGGTAACGCGCTGTACTTGCTCGTATCGCCGGGCCCTTCTGGTGGAATGGCGCGAGTGACCATCGATCAATCGCCTAGCCTAGCTAACCTGGTGCCGCAACAAGCCAATGGCCAGCACGTGATCGATACCTTCGCCACCGAGCCGCAGGCGCCACGCTACGTAGCCATCGCCTCTGACCTACCTGCTTCATCACACCTGTTCGAACTGGAGGTGCTCTCGGCGCACAACCCGTCGTCACGAGGTAGCGATGTGGCTATCGCTGGTTTTGGCGTCACCGTCGACCAGCCAGCGATCTGGACCTATCTGTACGCGCTATTAGCTACGTGTGCAGGAGTTCTGGTGCTCTGGCCCGTGACAGCGAGCGCGCGAAGTGCTTGGTTGCGATTACTGCCTCGTGTAAACGGAATGCGCGGTGTATCGCACCTTTCACGGCTGTGGGTCACATCGGCCCGCCTAGCGCCGCGCGAGGCTCTGGCTTGGTCGGCGGCCTGGGCCATCGCGCTCATTGCATTCTATCTTCCACAGTCGCTCGTCTGGAGCGTGCCTGGCCTATTGCTCATCGCCCTGCTTGGGTTGTGGCGTCCCACATTCGGCGTGCTGTTTGTGCCGGTTACAGCATCCCTGGAATTCTTGCCGAAAATGCTCGGCGGCCATCAGGTGTCGCTGTTTGAGGTGCTGGTCGTTGTGGTGACCGCGGGCGTAATTGTCCGCGCCATGTGGGACCGGCATTGGCCAGTTCGGCCGACGCGCGTCACGCTGCTCGTCGTGGGTCTCACTCTGGTCGGTGTGATATCGTTGGTGGCCTCGCAGTATCAACGGTACAGCTTGCGAGAGCTGCTCAGCGTGATTGTCGAGCCAGGGTTGTACTGCCTGGCTGCACTGTTTCTGCTCCAATGGTCACAACGGCGCTGGCTTGCTGTGAGCGTCGTGGCCACTGGCTGCGCCGTGTCGGCGGCAGCAATCGTGGCCGCGCTGCTCGGTCACGGCATCATACAGGCACAGGGTGTGTGGCGGTTTGCTGGCGTCTATCCGTCGCCGGACAATTTAGCGCTGTTTGTGGAACGCACGTTTGCCTTTACCGTGGCATGGGCGGTGGTTGGCGCCAAGCAACCACGCTGGACGCTGCTGGTGCTTGCGGCACTTCAAGGAGTGGTTGTTTTGCTCACCTTTACGCGCGGGGCCTGGATCGCGTCGGCCATCGTCCTGGCGCTCGGCGCTGTCCTGTGGAACCGCAAAGTCCTCCTGTTGCTCGCTGGCGCGGCAGTGGCTGGCGGCTTCGCGGCGCTGATCACGCATACGCAGCGCCTAACGTCGCTGCTCAACGTGACCGGCAGTTCTACCACTGCCATGCGGCTGTATCTGTGGCGCTCCTCGTGGGCCATGGCGCGCGACCACTGGCTCCAGGGCATCGGTCTGGATAACTTCCTGTATGACTATGGCGAATACCGGCTGCCCGAAGCTGCCGCAGAGCCTTTTCTTTCGCATCCCCACAATGTCGTGTTTGACTTCTGGCTGAGCCTCGGCATGCTTGGGCTTGTCTGGTTGGGCTGCGCCGTCGCGATGATCGTGTACCTTATGCGGCGTGCGTGGCGTCTTGCCGTCGCTGAACGGCCGCTCACTGCTGGTTGGACTGCGATGCTAGTCATAGGAGCATTGCACGGCTTTGTTGACAACTCGTTCTTCCTTACTGATCTAGCGGTACTCTTTTGGGTACCCCTCGCCGGGCTCGAGCTAGCGGGTACGCAGAGTGGGCCGGCGAGCGACAGCGTGTCCACTGGAAAGGACGTTCAGTAATGCGCACGCTCGTTGCAGGAGGGGCAGGGTTTGTCGGCTCACACTTGTGCGAGGCGCTCTTGGCACAGGGACATCACGTCACCGCTGTCGACAACTTGGTGACCGGACGTGCTAGTAACATTGCCCACCTTTTGAGCAACCCCAACTTCGCATACGTTCAGCATGACGTGTGTGAGCCACTCGATCTGAAAGCGGACTGGGTGTTTCATTTCGCCAGCCCGGCTAGTCCGCCGCGGTATTTGGAGCGCCCGATCGCCACGGCCATGGTCAATTCACTAGGGACCAAACAACTCCTCGACGTCACGCTGCGCAACCACGGACGCTTTTTAGTGGCGTCAACGTCGGAGGTATATGGAGACCCTGAGGTACACCCTCAAGTCGAGAGCTATCGGGGCAGCGTGAGCACGACCGGACCGCGCAGCTGTTACGACGAGGGCAAACGGTTCGCCGAGGCGCTCACGATGGCGTATTTTCGCGAGCATGGCCTCGATGTGCGCATTATCCGGATCTTCAATACCTACGGCCCGCGACTGGACCCAGGCGATGGTCGTGTCGTTTCCAATTTCCTGGTCCAGGCCTTGCGGGGCCAGGCTATAACAATGTACGGCTCAGGCGAGCAGACCCGCAGCTTTTGCTACGTTTCTGACCTTATCAGGGGGGTGCTCGCCGTTATGGCGCATCCGCAGGCAAGCGGTGGCGTATTCAATCTCGGTAATCCAGCCGAATTCACGATGCTGGAGTTACACCACGTCATTGAACAGGTGATGGATCGCTCCATCCCGTTGACGTTTCACCCGCTGCCGCAGGACGACCCGCGGCGACGCCGGCCAGATATTACACACGCCAAGGATGTGCTGGGTTGGGAGCCCGTGGTGCCATTGAGAGAAGGAATCGCCACGACCGCCCAATGGTTCGAGCAGGAGCTGTCGCACACCTCGCCGGACACGCAGGGTTCACGATGACACTCCATCCCAATAATGAAGGGTGAATAAGCGATCGCAACCGATCAACAGGCATCGTCATTGCCAAGCCAGGCGGCGGCAGCAAGCGTGGTGACGCGTGCGGGAACGAACGAGGGTACCGAAGGCCGGATCGACCTCCGGAAGCGCTTCTTTAATGTGCGAACCTTCCTTTCCTTCGTGGTCGCCGCGCTCACCATGTTTACGGTCGTCAAAGCCTGGGGAGTCGATTTTCAGAACACGTTGCATGCCATGGCCAGGGTCAATTTCGGCATCTATGTGTGGGCCATCCTCGTGTATGCGGCGACGTTTCCAGTCCGGGGACGGCGCTGGAAGCGCTTATTAAATAATGTTGGCCTCGATGCGCCGGTACCAGTGCTCACCGAGACGATCTTGCTGTCGTGGTTTGTCAACTGCGTCGCCCCGTTTAAGTTAGGCGACGCGTATCGCGGCTATTTGATGCGCAAAAACGAGCGCTTTCCGCTGTCGAATACGCTCGGAACTATCTTTGCGGAGCGCATCATCGATTCGGGTGCGCTGTTTGTGATCCTGATCGCTGGGCTGGCATTCAGCGCCGACGTGATGGCACCCGGACACACGACGCAGATCCTTATCGGCGCCAGTGCGTTTATGGTCGCACTGCTGGTGGCGCTTGGCCTGATGCACTGGCAAGGCGCCCGCGTGGTTGGATTCCTCCCCGAGCGGTTTCGCGACTACTACCACCGGTTTTCCCAAGGTGCGTTTGCCTCGTTCAACCACCTGCCCCTGGTCTTCACGTTGACGCTGGTGGCGTGGTCGGGTGAGATTAGCCGCCTGTTCATCGTGACGCAGGCGCTAGGAGTACACCTGCCGTTTGCTGGCGTCCTGGTGGTGTTGAGTGGCGCGTCGCTGCTGTTGACGGTACCGACCCCTGGAGGACTGGGCGCTGTCGAAGCTGGCCTGGCCGGACTCTTGACGTTGTTTGGCGTCGATAAGGACGTCGCGCTCGCCGTGGCCCTGCTCGATCGTGTCATCAGTTATTGGGGCTTGGTCATTGTTGGGTTGCCGACATTCATCTTGAGCAAGCGCACACGATAAACGCCACACCTGGAGACTCTGTCAATGCCTGAGTTGACCAGTCTGGCTGTCGACGTGACCTCGGCCATCTACCAAAGCGGCGGTATCGGGCGGTATACCCGTTGTCTCGTCACCGCACTTGCTGCTATGGGTGCGGTGCCTTCATTGACTGCATTTTGGTGCGGGCGTCCTCGCGACCCGATTCCAACCTGGCTCATTACCCTGCGCGGTGTTCGATTGCGCCGAATACCGATCCCAGAACGCCTTACAACGATCGTCTGGCAGCGGGCACGCCTCCCGTTCCCAATCGACGCCATCCTGGGCCACCACGACGTGCTGCATTTCCCGGATTTTGTCCACGCGCCGGTGCGCTCAGGGGCTACAGTTGTGACCATACACGATCTGTCCTTTCGCAGGATTCCAGAAGCGGCCGACCCCGGCTTGCGACGGTACCTGAACGCCGCTGTCCCCCGTTCGCTTGCCACGAGCCAGCTGGTGTTCGCAGATTCGGCCGCCACGCGCGACGATCTCGTTGCGCTGCTGAATATCCGTTCAAGTGACGTTCGCGTCGTCTACTCCGGTGTTGGTGCCGAGTTTCAGCCCATACATTTGCATGAGGAGCTGGCGGCTGTCCGAGCGCGCTACGCCTTGCCTGATTCCTTTGTGCTGAGTGTCGGCACTCTCCAACCGCGCAAGAACTACGGTCGCCTGATCGAGGCGATGCCACAGATTTTGCAGCAAGTGCCCGACACTCATCTGGTGATCGCCGGGCGGCCCGGCTGGCTGTACGACGACCTCGCGGCGTTGACGCGGAGCCACCACCTGGAACAGCGCGTGCATTTCGTTACTGACGTGCAGGATAGCGACTTGCCGGCGCTGTATTCACTGGCGCGGGTGTTCGCTTTTGTTTCCCTGTACGAAGGGTTTGGGCTGCCCATCCTTGAAGCCATGGCCTGCGGTGTGCCTGTCGTTGCGTCAAACGCGTCGTGCCTGCCCGAGGTGACGGGCGATGCTGGGCTCCAGGTGGATCCGACTGACATTGACAGTATCGCCCGTGCAGTGGCGACGCTGCTGCTCGACGACGCGCTACGTACCCAGATGGTAGTTCGAGGGCGTAAGCGAGCGGCCAGGTTCACCTGGAGGCAAACGGCCGAGCAAGCACTTGCTGGCTACGCAGAAGCTTGGGCGCGCCAGCGAGCGCTGAAACCCAGTCATCTCTCGTGAGAGTCGCCGTCAGCGGTGCGTTTCTCAGCAGGCCAAACACCGGCTCCGGACAGTACCTCCGCCTGCTGATGCGCACCTTCGCTGACCACTATCCAGACCTTCGCGTGATGGTATTAGGGTCCGGTCATCGCTGGTCGCTGCACTCCCTCGTACCCAGCTTTGGGCAGCGCGGCGAGAATGTTCGCAAGGTGCTGTGGGAACAGGCCGCGGTACCGCTGCTGAGCGCGACCTCACAGTGCGATCTACTGCACGTCCCCTATTGGGCGCCGCCGTTGCTGTCGGCGGTGCCGGTGGTGGTGACCGTTCACGACGTCATTCCGGCGTTGCTGCCGGAGTACGCAGGCAACCGTGCCGTGCGTGCGTACACAGCCCTCGTGTCCGCCGCTACTAAGCGGGCACGCCGCGTCATCGTCGATTCACAGTGCTCCAAAGACGATGCGATGCGGCTGTGCCGGTTGCCCGCGGACCGTGTCGATGTGGTGCCATTAGCGGCCGATCCGAGGTTTGTGCCGATCGACGCCCTTGAGGCCCGGCAGCGTTGCAACAAGCGTTGGGGGCTGAGTTCGCCATTCGTCCTGTATGCGGGCGGCAATGATGTGCGCAAGGATGTCCCGGTGCTCTTACGCGCTTGGGCCAGTGCTGCCAGGGTGCTGGATGGGCATCAATTGGTGCTGGCTGGCAGGTTCACCTACCGCCCTCCATTCTTCCCTGACATCCCACAATTCATCGAGGACCTGGACATTCCCCGCGTGATTGTGCTCGGATCCGTGACCGAGTCGGAGAAGCACGAGTTGCTTGCCGGTTGTGAGGCGTTTGTCTGGCCATCGCGCTATGAAGGGTTTGGCTTGCCTCCACTCGAGGCCATGCAATGTGGCGCGCCGGTCATCAGCACCAATAGTTCGTCCATGCCTGAGGTGGTGGGCGACGCCGCCCTCCTGTTCGAGCCGGGAGATAGCACGGTTCTCAGCAACCACCTCCGGGAGGTGTGTACGAGCCCATCAACCAGAGATCGCCTACGTCAGGCGAGCTTGAAACAGGCAGCGAAATTGAGCTGGCACAAGACGGCCGGCCTCACGGTCGCCAGCTATCAGCGTGCGCTGGCAGACCGCTAACGTTCAGGCGCCAAAACCGAGATCGGCAGCAATACCTTGCATCGCGCCTGCCACGCGCAAAACGTGTTCGTCGAGGTCGACCCCCAACTCGGCGGTGCCTTGTGTAATGTCGGCACGATTTACCGCGCGGGCGAACGCCTTGTCCTTCAACTTCTTGCGAATGGAGCTGACTTCCACGTTCACCAGGTTGCGCGATGGCCGTACATACGCCATCGCCGTAAGAAATCCAACGAGTTCATCGACGGCAAACAACGCTTTGTCCATTGGTGATTCCCGTGGCACGTTGAGGTACTCGGCGTGCCCCTTGATAGCGTGCATCACCTCGGCTGGGTAACCAAGCTGCTCCAACAACCGGCAGCCCCACAAAGGATGTTCGTCTTGCGTCGGATGCGACTCGTAGTCGAAGTCGTGTAGCAGGCCCGTAATACCCCACAGGTCTTCGGCTTCATTGAACACGCGGGCGTAGGCCCGCATCGCCGCTTCTACACCCAAGCAATGCCGGATGAGGCTGTCGCTCTTTGTATACTCCGTCAATAGTGCATAAGCACTCGCGCGATCGGGCAACATTGCTCCGGACCTCTCATTGCTCGTGGATTCAAGTGGCGTGCTCACGCGCGGGAAACGCCAGGTGTACTCCCGATGTTCACACGGTCTTCTTCAACGAAGGCCGAGTGTAGCGCTCGGGCGGCGCGCGTCAATTCCATCTCGCTCACAAGACATGTAATCCGGATATCGGAGGTCGTTATCATTTGAATGTTGATGCCTGCGTCGCTGAGCGCGCCGAACATCGCTGCCGCGTAACCAGGATGACTCTGAATGCCGACTCCGACGATCGATACTTTGCCAAAACCACGTGCACTGGACACCTCTCGCGCGCCAATCGCAGCGATTGACGCTTGCAGGCATGCGGTGGCGTGCTCCAGATCATCCTCGGACACGGTGAACGACATATCGGTGAACCCGCCGTGCGAGACGTTCTGGACGATAATGTCGACATTAATGCCCGCGTGAGCAAGTGGCTGGAATATGCCATGCGCAATACCCGGGCGGTCCGGCACTCCCACGACAGTTATCTTGGCCACTCGTGCGTCCGTCGCAACGCCGCGCACCCGGTTATATTGCTCCATCGATTTCTCCGTCGTGACCACTGTCCCCGTGCCGTCAGTGAAAGTCGGCCGGATGACTAGCGGCATCGCATACACTTGTGCAAGCTCGACGGCACGGGGATGAATAACTTGAGCTCCCAGCGTCGCGAGTTCGAGCAGTTCTTCATGGCTGATAGCATCGAGTTTGCGAGCCGCTGGCACTTCGCGAGGGTTAGCTGTAAAGATGCCATCGACGTCTTTGTAAAGCTCGCAGATGCCGGCCTGAATGGCCACCGCGACCGCTACAGCGGTGGGGTCGGACCCGCCGCGACCAATAGTGGTGACTTCCCCCTGCTCCGTGATGCCTTGAAATCCGGTAACGATACACACCCGGCCCCGACTAAACTCCTCCAAGATACGGTCTGGGTCCAGGCCCGTGATCAGCGCGCGCCGATGCCGGTCGTCGGTGCGGATGCCCGCATGGGTAGCGGTGAGCGAGATAGCAGGGACACCCAGTTGCAGGAGCGCCATCGCGAGCAGTGATGCCGACACTGTTTCGCCTGTGGACATGAGGAGGTCGAGTTCGCGGGGGTTTGGGTCGGACTGCACTTGCCTGGCCAACTTGATGAGGTCATCGGTGGTGTCGCCCATCGCGGAGACCACGACGGCAACTTCGGTGTGGTTGGCCACGGCGCTGGCAATGCGGCGCGCAACTTCCTGGATTCGTAAAACCGTGGCAACAGACGACCCGCCGTATTTCTGGACGATGCGCGCCATGTGTCCCCTCAGTGAGCGAGTATACCAGCGGAGAATTCCCACACTGGTGAGCGAGCAGGCAGCATTGAATAGACAGAGAGGCGTGGTCACGATCACCCATGTTGGCTGCCGAACATGGCTATAGCGGGTGGTCCACTCCGTTTGTAGGATCAATGTACGTATGAGAGCAGAGTAGACATGTGGACGGTTGATGCGACCGAATGGTGACGGCGATGAAGCCTTCAATGCCATGCGCGGAACGCGGCGTCACCGGGCTGGCGTTTTGCTCCGGCCCCCTGAGCCAACGGTGTCTGCTAGCGACCAAGCGCATCCCGAGGACGACGATCAGGTAGTGCCCTTGGGCGAACCTCCATCGGCGAGCGAAGATGACCCAGTGACGTCCATCTTGGCGACAGCTTCAGAGGGAGCGCCTCTGTCTGGTGACTTGTCCATTGAGTTGCCAGACAGTGTTGATTCCACAATTGAGAACTGGTCAGCAGTTTCACGCCAGATGCACCTCCTGGTGGAGCAGACGTTCACGCTGAAGAGCGCCTACAGCGAGGCAGTGGCTGAAGCTGCACGCCAGCGGCAAGCGGCTGACGACGCGCTGCAAGTGAACGCTGAGCTCACACAACGGCTCAATGAGGCGTCCGCCCAACTCGCCGCGGCGACGTTGGCAAAGGAGCTGGCTGAACAGCGATTGGTCGCCGCCCAGACCTCCATCGAAGCTGCCGAAGAGCGAGCAATAGCAGCGGAGCGCCACCTTGAAGCGCTCCAGCGCGCCCCAGAGGAGCCAATAGACACTGGCGCTCATGACAACACTGACGAAACCAAGGACGGTGTTCTGCCCGTGGGCGTTGCTCAAGCGGACTCACCGCAATCCGACAACCTGCGCCTTCAAGCTCAGAAGTCATTGGATCAGATGCAGGGTGCCCTGTCTCAACTCGCAGCAGTCCACGACAGTGCCCTCGCTACGATGGCCAGCCTGCGTGCTTCGCTGGTGGCGTGGGACCCGCGGACGGATAACCATCTCTCCGAGGCAGCGGTGAATCCGGGAGTCGCCGGCACAGACCGGCAACGTCCAACAGGCCTGCCAAGCGGGGCAAGTCCGAGACCGGCGACGGCGTTTACGGTGGCCAAGGACCGAGCTGAAAGCGGCATTGCCACTCAGCTGCCCAGCAGTCGAACGCCGTTACCGGTACCAGCGCCAGAGCGACACATACCTCAACCGTCCAGCCGGACGCCACAACCAGACGAAACAACCCAGGTCAGGGAGGATGAGCCAAACGCTGGGATCCTTACCGAGGTTACCATCGTTGCCGGACCGTTCACTAGCTTTGCCTCGGTCCATGAGTTTCGTAAAGCGATGGCCGGGCTTCCGGGCATACGTGAACTCCAGTTCCGTGGATTTGAAGAGTCCTACTTGCAAGTTTGGGTGCGCTACGAGAGCCCTGTGCCCATTGTGGACCGCCTGCGCGCGGTTGGACCCTTCCGATGTCGTGTGCTCAACGTGTCCGGCCGGACGATCACGTTGGTCATCGTCGCTGATGTGCGACGTGACTACTCCTCGGCTGGATAGGCCATGCATTGCTGGAGAGGATGTGGAGTCACGCGAGGACTTTGTTGCTCTCGACCAGTCAAGCGGCACCGCATCACTCTAAGCACGTGACGTTCCACATTGGTTTGAGTCGTGGATCTCATCAGCAGAGGTAAGGTGATGCCGGCTCCCCGGACGGATGTGCCGCTCGATAGCCAGGAACGAGGCAGCTTGATGGCCAGAGCGGTGGTCCGTCGGTCCTCTGATAGCACGGAGCGCGGATTCGAGCTGGCATCGGGCCTGTTCTTACTGCTCGCTGGCGCCTTCCTGGCATACACGGTCTACTTTGTATTGCCAAAGCCAGCCGGGCCTAACGGTACAACTTGGGTTGCTGTTGGGCTAGCAGGAGTCGTGGCAGTGCTTGGCGTCGTCATTCTCGTGCGCTCACAGCGTAGCCGCCGACCATCCAGTGCCGCATTCCTTGACATACTCAAGTGGTGCGATCATCAATTAACGCTAGCATCCGATGTTCCGCGGGTGGTGACCGTGGTCGTGGAAGGATTACGCGGCCTCCTCGATTCCCGCGAGCGTGCCGCTCTCTACCTGGGCGATGAAGATGCTATGCGGCTGGCTGGTGCGACAACGACCGAGGTTATGGCGGCGACGGTAGCCTCGCTTTCACTAGCAGAGTTGCCGCAACGCCAGCGAACGGGGTTGGCGCTCGGAGAGCCCATCGAAGCTAGCGGGAGCGCTGTTGCCGTCCTCGCTCGACGGCTGCATCTCTCTGCAGAGTCGAGATGGGCGTATGTAGTACCTGTGTCGCATCATAACGGGGTTCTTGGACTCATCGTCGTTCACGCCCCGGCCGAGATGGTGGCGGAGCGGTTCTCCGCGATCACTGCTTTGGCCTCCAGCGCGGCGTTGGCGTTACGATCAGTCCAGCCGGCCCGCACTCCGGACGATGTGGCGCGCGAAGCGCTGGTCCGGCAAATGCCGGACGTCTGGCTCGTGGTGTCCACCGACGGGTCCATTGAATATGCTTCCGACGCCGCTCAATTAGTGTTCGGTACCGCGGCCGTGGAGTTGACCGGCCGGTCGATCTTGGACCTTGTGGCTGCTGCAGACGCACCAGAGCTCATTCGAGCGCTCGCGCAAACGTCGAGCGACCGAGCACAGGTTCATCTGGACACCATCGAGGTGCGAAGCGCGACGGGCGTGAGTGTTGCGCGGTCCCTGACTACACGACCATTCACCATGGCAAATGACCAACCCGGAATACTAGCCGTCCTGCGCGATCGGGCGGAAGTGGGAACCCTTCGTGACCCACTGACGGGCCTGGCGACGCTCGAACTGTTCCACGACCGGCTGCAACACGGCCTGGATCGCACACGCGAGCAGGGCACGGCGATGACGCTGCTTCTCGCCAGCGTCGATCGGTACGAGGATGTCACGACCGGATGGAATGCGCAGCAACGCCGTACGTTGTTGGGACAGCTAGCCAGTCGAGCTACACCAGCACTGAGCGAAAGCGACACATTGGCTATTGTTTCGAACTCAACCCTAGCGGTAGTGCGCGAAGGGCCTGGGAGTTCGCTCCATCGGGCGCAGAGTTTGGCTGCGATGCTCGTGCAGTTGCTGAGCGGTGACTATCACGTGGCTGGCAAGTCGGTGAGCGTGACTATGAGCGCCGGCGGCGCGGTCACCGTCGGGTCGTGGCCGGCGGAGCGCGACTTCTTCCACCTGGCAGAACGCTCGCTCAATTCGGTGCAACAGAGAGGGGGAGGGGGAGGGGGAGGCAGCGAGGTCTTCGCCACGCTCGCCACATCAGCCGTGCACGGCGCCCCTACTTCCGGTCTCCATCTCGCCGAAGTCGTGCAGGATCACCAGTTCAAGATCGTGTATCAACCGGTCGTGAACGCGAAGACGCAACGGATCGACCACGTTGAAGCGCTGGTGCGGTTGTTCGACCCGGAGACTGGGATGCACCAGCCTGTCGAGTTTCTACCGGTCATCGAGGACAGTGGACTAGCACATGCGTTTGGTCGCTGGTTGCTGGCCGAAGCGTGTTCGTCCGCTCAGTATATGGGTGCAGTAGTCGGTGGGGAGACGCCATTCGTATCGGTGAATCTGTCGCCTCTGCAGTTTGTGGCAGGCGATCTGGTACAGGTGGTGGCGAGCGCCCTGGAAATCTCTGGAGTGGCTGCCAGTGACCTACAACTTGAGCTCGATGCGCAACGGCTCACAGGCGCGCCCGACAGCGTATTGCGGCAGCTTGAGCAACTGCATCGCATGGGGATACGGCTCGCCATCGACCATCTGGCGCCTGGGCTGCTCGGTAATCAAGCGCTGCTGACTGTACCGCTTGGAATGGTCAAGCTCGATCGCGCCTTCAGCGAGTGGGCCCTGAACAGCGATGGGGATGCGGCCCTAGCGTGTGGCTTGCTGGCTCACGGACTTGGAACCGGATGGCGTGTGGTGGCTGTCGGCGTCGAATCGAAGGCGGAGTTCGATCGCGTGCCGCTGTTGGGTGCGGAACTCGCCCAGGGCTTCTACATCGCGCACCCGCTCTCGCTGGTAGATGTGTGCGAACTACTCAAGCGTGCGCACTTCGATCCGTCGTGGTTTCAACAGCGGTTGCTGGTGCCTTAGAGTACGCGGTGCACAGCGAGACCGCGCGGTCCGGCGGTGGCAGCAACAAACTCACCACGCTGTATGGCTACGACGCGCTGAAGCAACTCACCACCGCCGGACCGTCGGGGAGTCAGACTACGCACTGCTACGATCCGGTGGGCAATCGCGTCAGCACGACCGCTGGCTGTCCCCAACCCTACAGCATCACCTATGACAAAGCCGATCGCTTGACCAGCGCCACGGTGGGCGGCACCACCACCACCACCACTTACAACGGAGATGGGCTGCGCATGAGCCAGACCAGCGGGAGGATCACCAGCCCCGCGGTGTGGGATGTGGCCAGCGGCTTGCCCCAGTTCCTCTATGACGGGACGCGCTACTACATCGACGGACTCGACCTCTTGTACTCGATCAACCCCTCGGGACTAAACAGTCCCAGCAGTCCAAACTCCTTGACCACCCACTTGCGCATCGACCAACTGGATGGGGTGGGGAGTGTGCGCGCCCTCACCGACGAGAACGGGACCCTGGTGGGCACGCAGATCAGCGATGCCTTGGGGGCGAACACTGGTCAGGTGGGACTCAAACTTCAACCCTTTGGCTACAGCGGCGAGCCGGTGGACAGCACGGGACTGGTGTTCCTACGCGCGCGGTACTACGACTCCAGTGTGGGCCGGCTCCTGAGCCAGGACATATACGCGGGCTCAGCCAGCCAGCCGCTGTCGCTCAACCGCTACACGTATGTGCTCAACTCCCCGACCTTCACCGCCGATCCCGGCAGGTTGTCACCTGCTGAACCATCCGATTTGGGTTCATCCGGGAGTCCACCCGGCAAGTCCCAGATCCTCAAGAGCGATAACCCCTGCGTGAGCTCCGGTAGTGGCAGCCTAGCGGGCTAAGTGGTGAATGCCGCCTGCCTGATCACCATCATGCTGGCCGGTGGGACGGCCTCCTTTTGGATACCGTCCGGCTGGCTCACCGTAACCATTTACTTCGATATGACACCGAAGCCACCATCCGATGGCACTGGTGGCGACCGACCGTATCGCAGCGAGGACGCTCCACCCGCGAGCGAACCCACGCGACTGCCCAAGGCTTGGGTCAAACACCTGGGAAGTTAACAGTACGCAAACAAGGAGAAAGCCCAAACTGGTGGAGGCGGGGCGGATCTGTACTACGGCGACAAAACTGGCGACGTGAATTGCGTACCCAAGCAAGGGCCGCAGGATGCTCAACGGGCGAAACAGCACCGTGTGCAAGCATTAAGTAGGCTTAGCGTGCCGTCATGAACCGTACAATGCACGTATGCAAGATGATACACCGGTGCTCTCTCACCTCGATGCCCAAGGGCATGCCCACATGGTCGACGTGTCCGCCAAGCCCGATACCGCACGCCGGGCTATAGCTCGTGGCGAGGTGTGGATGCGCGAGGAGACAATTCGTCTCATCAAGGATGGTACGGTCCCCAAGGGTGACGTGCTCGGTGTCGCGCGCATCGCGGCGATTCTGGCCGCCAAGCAGACATCGACGCTGATTCCCCTTTGTCATCCGATTCCACTGGGCGCCGTGGATGTCACGTTTCAACTTGAAAGTCAGGACCACGTCAATGTTGAGGTGAGCGTGACCACCACTGGCAAGACTGGCGCCGAAATGGAGGCCCTCACGGCGGTGGCGACGGCGTGCTTGACCATCTACGACATGTGTAAAGCAGCAGAAAAGGGCATCCGGATCGAAGGCATCCGGTTGCTCCACAAGTCCGGGGGCAAGAGCGGCGACTGGACGTCGAAAGACGGGGGGCACGATTGACCGCGCCCAGAAACCTGTTCGCCGCCGTGCTCACGGTGTCGGATCGCGGTGCCGCGGGCACCGCCGTCGATACCAGCGGTCCAGAATTGGCGTCCTTGCTGGAAGGCGCTGGATTCACTGTCGTCGAACGTTCCATCGTGCCTGACGAGATTGAGCGAATCGCTTCTGCCCTCCGATATTTGGTTGACTTTGGTGACGTAGATATCATCTGTACAACGGGCGGCACAGGACCAGCACCGCGGGACGTGACGCCAGAAGCGACCTTGCAAGTGGTCCGCCGTCAACTGCCCGGTTTTGGCGAGGCGATGCGTGCGGCGAGCCTTCAGGTGACGCCACTCGGCATGCTCAGCCGGTCGGTCGCGGGCATCGCCGGCCGAACATTGATCGTGAACTTCCCGGGCAGCCCTAAGGCCGTGCGGGAGTGCTTTGCGGTGGTCCAACCAGTGCTACGACACACCATCGAACTCATCGTTGCTGGCCAGGGCGAACACGTTACGTCGCCTGGCGGCTGAATACCCGCTGGACGAGGCGCCGCTCGTCACCCCTCCACACAAACAGCACCAGTGCAAAAAGTAAAGCTCCGCAACCGCCAACCACGAGGAGTGACGCTGCTTGAGCGAGTCGCCCTGTGCCGAATTCGACGGTAAACATGGCAAGGGCCACAAAGCATGCGGCGCCAGCAACCACAGATGCCGCGAGCGAGCGCCCCCAACTGGACAGGACACGCTCCTGAAGGATCGCCGGCTCACGGCGCACGAGCAAGGCCGCGAGGATGACGGCGTGTACGCAGTTCTGCAGCGTATTGGCCACGACGAGGGCCCGCCAATCGGCAATGCGCAAGCCGGTGAAGGCGGCGATGGCCCACACCACGGCGGTAACCACCGCGACTGCTGTTGGTGTGCGCGTGTCGTGTCGCGCGTAGAAAGCCGTGACGAGCAACTGGTCGGCGGCATTAAACGGGATCAGTGGCGCGTTCAACCAGAATGCCCAGGTGGTCGCTGTTGCATCGCCCTGGGTAAATGCACCATGTTGGAAGATCACGTCGATCGCTGGCCGTCCGAGCGATAGCATCAGTGCAGTTACCGGCATCGTGAGCATCACGGCGATCTTAAGGCCACTGGCGATAGTTCGCCGGTACGCTGACCAGTCCTTCGACGCGGCGTATTGCGAGATGGTGGGTAAGATGGCCATCGAGAGCGCCGTCGACACCAACCCAAGCGGCGCCTGGACGAGGCGCGTGGCGTAGTAGGACGCTGACAGAGTGCCAGAGCCTGTCGTCGAGTACAAGTGGCGTTCGACCACTACGACGAGCCCGGTGACGATCACGCTCCCTGCCACTGGGAGATACAGCCTGCCGATGTGCCGGAGCTCGGGATTATCCAGGTTGATGCTCAACGAAAATGGCATGTTGGACCGCTTGAGCGCGACGACCTGTATGACCAGTTGTAGCCCGGAGCCCATTAGTAGTCCAAGGGCAGCACTCTGGATCCCCACGCGATGGAGCAGGAGGATGCCAAAGATAGCGCCGCAATTGATGGCCGCAACCGATAACGCTGACACGAGATAGCGTTGCAGCGAGTACAAGATTGAGGTGGCGATTGCCGAGAGCCCTAACAGCAGGACGGTCGGTGCGAGTAAACGGACGAGCACTGTTTCCTGGTCCAACGCCGCTGGCGAATACCCGCCGGACATTACGCCCACGAGCGCCGGGGCTGCTACCTCGAGTGCTACCACCACCGCGACTAGCACCACAAAACCAGCGGCAAAGACGGTGTTCACCAGGCGCCAAAACGAACTTTCAGCGTCTCGCGCTGCTAGCCGGCTAAAGGTTGGAATAAGGGCGGCACTGACCATGCCACTCACGAGCAAGTCGTACACGACGGTGGAGAGGCTTTGCGCCGCCACGAAGATGTCGGTACTGGTGCTGCGGCCGAAATACAGCGCCATTACAGGATCGCGTACGAGCCCGAGGAGGCGGCTGATCACACCGCCGAGCGCCACGAGCGTGGCCGCGCCAAACAGCCGCCGCGTCGAGCTCACGCTTGTTGCCGGATACGCTCGATCAATGCTGTGGTCGAGCGCCCCTCTACGAACGACAGCAACTCGACCCGTCCGCCGTATGCCACGACGCTAGCTAGCTCGGGAATACGCGCTGCGGCGACCTCGAGCGACCCGTAATCCCCGCCCTTGACGTACAGGTCGGGTTGGAGTGCCTCGATCAGGTTGTTGGCGGTTCGCTCGCTGAACAGCAGCGCGATGTCCACACAACGGAGTCCGGCGACCATCGCTACGCGGTCTGCTTCCGGCATAATCGGGCGTGACGGACCTTTGAGCAACCGCGTGGATGCATCGCTATTGACGGCAACAATCAACACGTCGCCGAGCGAACGAGCTTCCTCCAGGTAGTGCAGATGGCCGGTGTGGAGGAGGTCAAAGACTCCGTTGGTGAACACCACCCGTTGATGCCGGCGGTGTGCTTCGCTTACGAACAGTTTGGCGCCCTCAAGGTCCACCACGCCCCGTGCGGCCACGGTGCTCATCGAGGCTTCCACGCCCGCACCGCTTCACGCAGTTCAGGTGCGCTGACTGTAGCAACGCCAGACTTGCACACTGCCACACCAGCCGCCAGGTTGGCGAGGTGCGCAGCCTCCAAGGGAGTAGCGCCGCTGCCGAGCGCGAGCGCGTACACCGTTGCGGCGGTGTCACCTGCGCCCGTGGCGTCACGCACTTCTGAATAGGTTGCCACGGGAATGAAGTGGGTACCTTGCCCGCGTTCGTATAACGCCATGCCCAATCCACCTCGAGTGATGAGCACAGCCTTGCCCCCCATGCGATCTACCAGCCGCGCGGCGCCGGCAGTGAGCGCATCGTCATCAGCTAACGACTGGCCAAGTTCCGCTTCGGCTTCTGGCTGATTCGGTGTCGCACTGTGGATGCCATAAAACCGCGAGAACTGATCGTGCGCGTCCACCACGACCGGCTTGTTCAAGGCAACAGCCCTGGACAGTACCGACTCGATCACTTCGGGCGTCAGAATGGCGATGTCGTAATCGGACAGCAGAATCACGTCAACGCTGGCCGCTAGCCTTTGTGCCAATGCCGCTATGCTGGTACCTACTTGGCCGTTCAGCATTGTCCGGTCGATATGGTCGACGCGAGCCACCTGCTGCGGCATGGTCTGCGCATCACCGCCGATGATCCGAGTCTTGGTGGAGGTATGACGCGTGGGGTCCACCACCAGACCCGACTCTTGAATGCCGGCCGAGCCAAGCTGTCCGCGCAACTCGTTACCAGCCGCATCGTCGCCCACGACGCCGACCAACCATACCGTGGACCCTAACACTGCTGCGTTGTGAGCGGCGTTACCTGCACCTCCTGGGAGAAGATACTTCCTGGTGAGTTCAAAGATGGGAATCGGCGCCTCGCGAGACAGCCGCGCGGGACGACCCACAATGTATTCATCGGCAACGATATCGCCGACGACTAATAGGCGAACCGTTGCGAGACGGTCAACCCACTCCAGCAGGCGGTCCTTTGTCGGGATCACGTGCTGGTCGCCCGACCTTCATCGATGTGGAGCAAGTCGGGCCGGCGCGCTAGTGTGCGCAAGCGTGATTGCTCCTTTCGCCACGCTTGTATTCTGGCATGGTTGCCCGATAGCAGGACCTCCGGAACGCGCCAGCCCCGAAACTCCGCTGGGCGGGTGTACTGTGGGTACTCCAGTGCAAGGTCTTCTTGGCCCGTGGCGCCCTTCCCAGTGTCTGAGTGTGCAAACGACTCGTCGCGCGCTGAGCCTTCCGCCAGCACGCCGGGGATGAGGCGCGACACCGCGTCCACAATTACAAGGGCGGCAAGCTCCCCACCCGTCAAGATGTAGTCGCCAATCGACAGTTCACGGTCGACCAGGTGCTCGCGGATGCGCTCGTCTACGCCTTCATAGTGCCCGCAAAGGAGCAGGAGATACTCACGTTGAGCCAACTCGCATGCAACCGCCTGGTTGAACCGTTCGCCGGCTGGATCAACCAGCACAACGAGCTGTCCGGGCCTACGGATCGCCTCTATAGCCGCGAACACCGGTTCAGGTTTGAGCAACATGCCGTTGCCGCCGCCAAAGACGTAATCATCTACCGTCTTGTGCTTACCCGTAGCCCAGTCGCGCAATTGATGCACATGCACCGACAGCAACCCTTTGGACTGCGCGCGACCAAGGATGCTGGTCTGCACCGGCACCGCGAACATGTCCGGAAACAAGGTCACTACGTCGATATGCAGCATCCTGGCTCCGTTTAACCCGTCCTGGTCGCTCATGACAACACTATCAGACTGTTTCCTAGTCCAGCGGGATGTCCAGGCGTGGAGCGGTGACGCGCGTTCCCCGTTCTAGAGACAGCACGCAGGATAGCAGGGAGAACACGGCGAGCACCGCAAAGGCGATGGTAAGACCAAACGCCACGTCGGCTGGTGAGGCGGTGAGCGTGGTCACGGCGCCGCCGGCATAGACGTCAATCGCAATGGCAAGCACTGCTCCGGACACGGCGACTCCCAAGCTGGTGCCCAAACTTCTCATCATATTGAGCACTCCGCTCGCCGCGCCAAGGCGGGCAAGTGGAGCTGCTCCCATAATTGCACTGTTGTTCGACGGAGTGAAGAGCCCGAGGCCGGCTCCAAGTACCAGGAGAGCGACGACAACGGGCCAGGTCGGCCCAGCGTTGAGCACCAGCGCCAGTGCTACGAGTGCGAGCGTCGCTAGCAGCATGCCGCTTACCGTGGCTGGACGGGGTCCGACCCGATCAGACCACGACCCGCTCGCTGGCGCCACCAGCGCTATCGCCAGCGGTATCGCTGTGAGGATTAATCCTGCCGTGAGCGGCGTGTCATGATGGGCACGTTCCAGTCCGTACGGGACGAGTAAAAACACACCGAACGTGACCCCATAGGCCAGCAAGCCCGTGATATTGCCAACCGTAAACGAACGGCTAGTGAACAAGCCCAGATCTAGCACGGGCGTTGAGATTGCGCGCTCGTGAGTGATGAACAGTATTCCGAGTCCTAGCGCCACACCCAGGCAGATGAACGTTGCTGGGCTAAGCCATCCCCAGCTTGCCCCTTCGCTGAGGAAAAGCAATGCGGCCGTCAACACGCACCCCAGCATGGCGGCGCCGGCGAGGTCAAAACTGGGTGGATCCTGACTTAGGCCCACTGTGCGCGGCAGCACGAACCACGCCACCGAAGCGCCGATAATGCCAGCCGGCACATTGATGAAAAATACCCACCGCCAGCCAAGCACACTGATGAGCAACCCACCTAAGGCGGGCCCGACCGAAAGACCGAGAGCTTGAAACGTCGCCTGAATGCCGATGGCCCGGCCACGCCGGTCGGGTCCGGCAGCCGCCGTGACGATAGCAACACTGTTAGCCTGTAAAAACGCAGCGCCAACAGCTTGTAGTACGCGAGCGCCGATCAATATTGGCAATGTGGGCGAGGCGCCGCACAGGCCAGAGCCAATGATGAAGACAACGAATCCGCCGGTGTACAGCACCTTTCGCCCCACGATATCGGCCAGGCGGCCAACAGGTGCAAGCAGCGCTGCGAGGGTCAGAAGGTAGGCAATGGCGACCCATTCGACGTTGTTGAGCGGCTCTTTAAAGACGAGTTGCAAATTGGGTAGCACAAGCTGCGCGATGCTGGCATCAAGCTGGCCCATGAAGGCGCCAATGCATACCGTGCCGACGACGACCCAAGGGTAGAAGTCAAGGCCAGCTATGCTTGGCAGCGGTGCGGGCTCGGCAAACAAACGGGCGAGCGTCCAAGCGTCCGGTTGATCCGTCGCGTGCCGCTGCGACAATAGCCGGCTCCCTCTGCGCGCATTACCCGATGCCTTCCTGGACGGTATCCGGAGCCAGCACCGAACTCACATCATAGCCAGTTCGCGGCCGCCCGGGCCGCACAGGCTGCGATGGACAATATCACGACCCAGTGGCCAGGGGGCAACAGCAGTAGCACTCGCGTTGCTTTACGAAATGGTAAGCGCTCCATGAAGACCTGATGGCTATACTGGCGCGAACAGGTGGAGGTGGTGCGCGTGGCAGTAAAGTCCGGTACTCTGGCCGTCGCTCCTCAAGAACCGCCAGACAAGGCGCTAGCCACTAGCGCCGATCGCCAGTTTCTGCTGGACGAAGACAAGCTCGTTACCAGCGTTAACAAGCTCGCCATCCCCATTATCGCCGAGAACTTGTTCCAGACGATGTTAGGCATCGTGGACATGCTGATGGTGAGCCGGCTGGGAGCGGTGGCCATTGCGGGCGTAGGTTCGGCACTGCAGATTACGTTCCTCATCATCGCCGCTATTTCGGCGCTGACGGTAGGGACCACCGTGCTGGTTGCCCGCTCCATCGGCGCAGGCCATCCAGAGGAAGCGGCTCGTGTAGCCAAGCAGTCACTTATGTTCGGCGTGGCGTTTGGCCTCGTGCTTATGGTTGTTGGCCACGCCTTCGCTCACGACATCGTGGGCGCACTCGGTGTGACGGCTGACGTGCGGCTTGCGGGTGGGCAGTACCTCGACGTTGTTTCCCTTATGGCAGTGTCGATGATTGTGCAGTTACTGTGCGGTGGCGCGTTGCGCGGTGCTGGAGATACACGCACCCCGATGGTGGTGACCGGCATCGTCAATGTGGTGAATATCATCGTCGCCTACACGCTGATCTTTGGGCACTTCGGATTTCCAGCCCTGGGCGTACTCGGGTCCGCCTGGGGAGCTGGCGCCGCACGCACTACTGGCGCGATCGTGCTTATCATTATTCTGCTATCGGGCAGGCGTAAACTCGCGCTCAACGCACGAGGCGGCTGGCGCGTGGACTTGCACTTGATCTGGCGCGTGCTGCGGCTTGGTCTGCCGTCGATGGTTGAGCAGTTCCTTATGAGTTTGGGCATGCTCATGTACTCCATCATCGTCATCGGTATGGGCACGACGATCTACGCGACCCAGCGCATCACCTTCAACGCGTTGTCGCTGTCCTTTATGCCCGGCTTTGGCTTTGGAATGGCAGCCACGACGATGACTGGGCAAAGCATCGGGGCTCAGCGGCCAGAACTGGCCAAGAAGGCTACGGTCGTGGCCGTGCGTATGGCCATCCTGTGGATGAGCACCATGGGAGTTGTTCTCGTTATTTTCGGGCCTCAGATCATGAGGCTCTTTAGCAACGACCCGGAAATCGTGTCTGTAGGAACGGTGGCCTTGCGGGTAATCGCCTTGTCGCAACCGTTCCAGGCACTGGCCCAAGTGTATGCCGGCAGTCTGCGCGGTGCTGGCGACACTCGTTTCCCCATGTTTGCCACGGGTACCTCGGTGTGGTTGATCCGGCTGCCCTTCGGCTGGCTGTTCGGTGTTGTGCTCGGGCTGGGCCTTCCCGGAGTCTACATCTCCAACGTCCTTGACGGCGCAGTTCGTGGCATCGCTATGTACCTCCGCTTCCGCGCTGGAAAGTGGACCAATTTACGCGTGTGACCGGCGTACACACACTGCTCGTTTGCGTACTCGCTGCGAAGTTGTGTACAGTACGACGATGAGAATTTCCATGCGGGCTGATTATGGCCTTCGCGCCATGATTGACCTTGCTCAGCACCACGGTCTCGGAGCCGTCCAAAGTGCTCAGATCGCAGCCCGCCAGCACATTTCGGATCCGTATCTTGACCAGTTGCTCACCGCGTTGCGCAAGGCGGGCCTCGTCCACAGCGTGCGTGGCCCGGCCGGAGGGCACGCGTTGGCACGGTCGCCCGAGCTCATTAATCTCGCCGAGATCGTGGTTGCTCTCGAGGGGCCAAGCTCGTTTATTAGCTGCATGATCGATGATCACACGTGCAAGTTGGGCGTGGGCTGCGCCATTCTGCACGTGTGGAATGAGATGGAAGCGGCCAGCGTGCGCGTGCTGGAGTCGCTCACACTCGCTGAACTCACGCGACGCCAAACGGCGCGCGCTGCACCGGAGATGTACTACATCTAGCGCTTAAACGAGCAGCGACAGATTCGGCCGCACATCCCGCGCAAACCGCCGGAGCGACGCGAGTGCTGCTGCTTGTGGCACGCTGTCCCACGTTGGTTGAATCGACAAGTGGGTAAATCCGGTGACTTGCTGCAGGTGCTGGACGTGCTGGATGACGCTGTCGGGACCGCCAACACAAAAGTTCATCTGGTCGACCAGGTCGCGCATTGTGAGGTCTTTGGCCAGGTTGGGCTGCCAGCGCTGAGCAAACATGCGCGTTGCTGGCTCCATGCTGGCAAGCGCCTCATGATCGCTTTCACCAACATAGAGACAACGGGCAATGGAGACCCGCGACTGGTCGCCGCGGTAGCCAGCCCCAGTCCACGCTTCGCGGTATGCGTCGATGATGGGCACATACGATTCGGCCGTCCGGCCGCGCGGGAGTTGCAGACCGAAGCCGAGCTTGCCGGCCAGTCGTGCGGTGGGCTCACTCGAGGCGCCGATCCAGGCGAGTTCGATGGGAGACTGTACCGGCGTTGGTACCGACTGCATCTGGTCCAGGTGATAACACGCGCCCTGGAACGTAAACGGCTCGCCGGCCCAGCACAACTTGACAATGTCAAGCTGTTCCTCAAACCGGGCGTGGCGCTTGGCCTGGTCGCTGTCAAAGATGGTGAAATCTATTGGTGCGCTGCCGCTGCCAAAGCCGACCGACATTCTGCCCTTGGTGAGCACATCGGCAGTGGCTACTTGCTCAGCGATATCGACCGGATGGTGCAACGGGAGACACACGACCGACGTGCCCACCTTGATCGAGCGCGTTTCGCTGGCCGCGTGTAAAGCGAATAAGAGGGGCGCTGGCATGACGCTACGATGGCCGCCGAAGTGGTGTTCCGCGAACCACGCAATGTCGTACCTCAACTCGTCGGCTAAGCGAACCTGCTCTAGCACCCGCTCAATGGCGACGTCCGGTGGAGTCTCTGGCAAGCGTTCAACGTGATACGTCACCACTGTGTGCAACATGCAGCTCTCCTGTGCGCAGCGAACCAAGTCGCAGCGTAGCATCAAGCGCTCATGCACTCAAAAAATCAGGCTGCGGGCGAGCCCAACTACATTCCGGCGGGACTACCAGCAATGGGCCCTCGCTATGAGCCCGTGCTTAGCCCTCGATGTTGAGAACGATACGTCCGCGGCCGTGGCCGGTCTCACTCTGACGCTGTGCTGCCGCGGCCTCTGCCAATGGGAACACCTGGCCTACGACAGGCACCACCGCACCTGAGTCGATCAAGTCGGTGATCTGACGGAGCAGGGCGCCAAGCGCCGGCCTGCCGGCGGATCCGACACGCACCCCTCGCTGCTGCGCATCCTCCTCTGGCACGCGGCCAGCGATGGTGACGATGACGCCACCCGGCTTGATCGTGTCCAGCAGGCCCTCAATGCCTGGCCCGCCGACGGTGTCGAAGGCGACATCGACGTCTTGCACAAACTGGGTGAGCGGACCGGCAGCGTAGTCGATCGTCTCGGATGCACCCAGCGAACGCACGAAGTCCGCGTTAGCGGCTGAGGCGATGCCGACAACATGCGCGCCCTTCCAGCGCCCCAACTGGACAGCGAAGAGACCAACGCCACCCGCAGCACCCCGCACAAGTAACCGCTGCCCGGCCACTAATCCTGCGCCGTCAAACAGAGAACTCCAGGCAGTACGGGCGCCGATTGGGATAGAAGCCGCCTGCTCAAAGGTGAGTGTGCTGGGCTTCGGCGCGAGACTGACGGAGGGAACCACCGCGAATTGGGCGTAGGCTCCGGACCCGGAACCGAATACGCCGTCTCCTACAGCAAAGTCGGTGACGCCCTGGCCCAAGGCTGCCACGACCCCAGCTACATCGGAGCCCGGGATCGCCGGCAGCGGAATCTGGCGGAAGTTGCGCATATCCCCCCGGCGCAACTTCCAATCGACGGGATTCACACCGGCCGCGTGGACGTGCACGAGCACTTCACCTTCCTTGGGCTCTGGCCGCGGCGCGTCCTCCACAACGAGCACGTCTGGCGGGCCATAGTCGTGGAAGCGAGCGGCTCGCATTGTCTGTTCAGCCATTGGTGTGCTCCTCTTCAGTGCGTATCGAACGGCGGTCGTCAGGTGGCTCCGGCCGAGTCGCCGACTCTACGATGGTACCCGACCTGGTTTGGCTGGGAAGGTCAGGACGGTGACAGGCACTGGTGTTGCGCGGCTGCTCGTATACTCGTAG
>JANWJO010000202.1 GCA_025449435.1 Chloroflexota bacterium
CGCATCATTTCGCTCGCTCCGGAGGTGTTGTAATGGCCAAGATCAAGCGCGACGACACCGTGCTCATCATCTCGGGCAAAGATAAAGGCAAGCGGGGCAAGATCACCGAAGTGCGCCCCAAGGAGCACAAGGTCGTCGTCGGCGGCTACAACCAGCACAAGCGGCACGTGCGCGCGCGCCAGCAAGCCAACGTGCTGCAAGCTGGCATCGTGACGTTTGACGCGCCGCTGGACATTTCCAATGTGATGTTGGTGTGCCCCAACTGCGATAAGCCTACACGAGTCGGGCACCTGCTCGTGGAAGGTAGCGAAAAGACGCGTGTGTGCAAGAATTGCGGGCAAGCAATCCCCAACCCGAAGATAAAGTAGGAGTTGCAGACAATGGCCGCGCGGCTCAAAGAACAATACGAGAACCAGATCAAACCGTCGCTTATGCGCGAGTTTAACTATCGCAACGCGATGCAAACGCCAACGGTACACAAGGTCGTGCTCAACGTAGGTGTGGGTGATGGGCAGACCAACACCAAGGGCCTGGACGCCACCATTAAGGACATTTCCATCATCACCGGGCAAAAGCCGGTGGTGACCAAGGCCAAGCGCAGCATCGCGGCGTTCAAGCTGCGGGCCGGCAACCAGGTGGGCGTCACCGTGACCTTGCGCGGTCAGCGCATGTACGAGTTTCTGGACCGGCTGATCAATATCGCGCTGCCACGTACACGCGACTTCCAAGGGGTGTCACCCAACTCGTTCGACGGGCGGGGCAACTACACCTTGGGGTTGCGCGAACAGCTGATCTTTCCAGAGATCGAGTACGACAAGATCGACAAGCTGCGTGGGATGGAAATATCCGTCGTCACGACCGCTCGCACCGACCAGGAGGCACGCCGGCTGTTGCAGCTCATGGGCATGCCGTTCAAACGAGCCTAGATCGACCGGAAGGAGCATAACCAATGGCACGAACAGCCATGATTGCGGCCTGGCGCAAGAAACCAAAGCATCAGGTGCAAGTCCACCACCGTTGCCGGGTGTGCGGCCGTCCGCGCGGCTACATGCGTCAGTTCGGCTTGTGCCGGATCTGCTTCCGGGATATGGCCCTGCGCGGCGAATTGCCCGGCGTCACCAAGTCGAGCTGGTAGGAGGCACGATGAACGTCACTGACCCTATCGCCGATATGTTGACGCGCATTCGCAACGCGTCCATGGCCCGACACACCCACGTATTGATTCCTGCGTCCCAACTCAAGCGGTCGGTTGCCGCCGTGCTCAAGCGCGAAGGCTATATCGACGACTATGAGGAACTGCCGGAGGGCCCGCAGGGGCAGTTGCGCGTGACCCTGAAGTACACACCAGAGAAGAAGCCCGTCATCGTTGGGCTCAAGCGCGTGAGCCGGCCCGGTTTGCGCGTCTACGCCCGCCGGGGCCAGATCCCGCGCGTTATGGGAGGCCTGGGCACGGCGATCGTCTCCACATCACGTGGTGTTATGACCGGCAAACAAGCGTATTACGAGCGCGTGGGTGGCGAGGTCCTCTGCTATATCTGGTAGTGCGGACCCGAGTGGCCCTGAGGGCCACCGGCCTGCTGCCAGAGCAGGAAGCAAGGGCGTGGTACACTCGTTGGTTGCGTCCGGAAGGGAAAACCTCACATGTCTCGAATTGGCCGGCAACCCATCTCGTTGCCTGCTGGTGTCAAAGTGACCATCGATGCGGATAACGTCAAGGTGGAAGGCCCGAAGGGCACGCTCAACCGTCACGTTCCAGCGCCGATCTCGGTTGCCCTGGAGGATGGCCGTCTGGTCGTCTCCCGGCCCGACGATGAAGCCAAGTCACGGGCACTCCACGGCCTCACGCGCTCATTACTCGCCAACATGGTGACGGGTGTCTCCACGGGGTTCACGCGGTCGCTACAGATTACGGGTGTCGGTTATCGCGCCCAAGTGATGGGCAAGAACCTGGTGTTGTTGGTTGGGCTCACAACCCCAGTCGAGGTGCTGCCGCCGCCGGGCGTGACCTTCAGTGTAGACCAGGTGCAGGGCCAGCGCGGCGCCGAAAGCCGCGTACACGTCTCGGGCATCGACAAGGAAGCGGTGGGCGCCATCGCCAGCCAGATCCGCGCGGTGCGCAAACCAGAGCCCTACCTTGGCAAGGGGATCCGCTACACCGACGAGGTGATCCGGCGCAAGGCCGGCAAGGCCGGCGGCAAGAAGAAGTAGGTGAGCACCTGTGTATAACCGCCCTGATGCCCGCACGGGCCGTTTCCGCCGCGCTCGCCGCGTGCGTGCCCGCATCGCCGCCGCCGCGTCACGGCCCCGGCTGTCGATTCACCGCTCATCGGAACACATTTATGCCCAAGTGATCGACGACGCGACCCACGCCACCGTGGCGTCAGCATCGACGCTCGAACAAGACCTCAAGTCGCGGCTCGCCGGGTTGAGCAAGGCCAAGCAGGCCGAAGTGGTGGGCACGGCGGTCGCCGAACGAGCGATCACCAAGGGTGTGAAGCACGTCGCCTTTGATCGCGGCGGCTTCCGCTACCACGGTCGGGTGCAGGCGCTCGCTGAGGGCGCTCGCCAAGCCGGGCTGGATTTCTAGGCGCGACGGTTCAACGGTCGCGAGACAACAGAGGGACGGAGCAACAGTGCCGAAGATCGATGCCAACCGGCTGACCCAATTGGAGGAACGCGTGGTGGATATCCGCCGCGTATCCAAAGTGGTCAAGGGCGGCCGCCGCTTCAACTATAGCGTCGTGGCCGTCGTGGGCGATAAAGCTGGCCACGTTGGCGCAGGGATCGGCAAAGCTGCCGAGGTGCCCGATGCCATTCGCAAAGCGGTGGACGATGCCAAGAAACACATCGTCACGGTGGCGCTGGCGGAACATACGATCCCGCACCCCACGCAGGCGCGCTTTTGCGCGTCCAATGTGGTGCTGCGCCCGGCCTCGCCAGGCACCGGCGTGATCGCCGGCGCCGCCGTACGCGCGGTGGTGGAATCGGCCGGGGTGCGTGACGTGTTGAGCAAGACGTTGGGAAGTTCCAACAAGGTGAACACGGTGGCCGCCACGCTGGAGGCCCTGAAGACGTTAGAAACGCCGGAAATGGTCGCGCGGCGCCGTCACGTCACCACCGAGTACTTAGTGGGGAAGCGAGCGACAGCGCGATGAGTGGCATGCTCCGGGTCACCTATAAGGTGAGTTCCATCGGACATAAGAAGAATCACAAGCTCACCGTGCGGTCGCTCGGACTGTACAAGCTCAACCATACGGTAGAGCTGCCCGACCGTCCCGAGGTGAGGGCCATGCTCAACTCGGTGAAACATTTGGTGACGTGGGAAGAGGCTCCGGCAGCGCCCACTGGCGAGCAAGAGTAAGGAGCCCACGGGATGCAACTGCATGATCTCCGGCCCCAGCCAGGGGCCACGCATCACGACAAGCGCGTTGGGCGCGGCACCGGCTCGGGCCACGGTAAGACGTCCGGCAAGGGGACCAAGGGCCAGAAGGCGCGGCGGAGAGGCGAGTTTACCCCGAAGTTTGAAGGCGGCCAGACGCCGTTCCTCGAGCGCCTGCCGTTGCGCCGCGGCTTTCGTAACACATTGTTCCAAAAGCGGTATACAGTGGTCAACTTCGACATCCTGGAGCGTCTGGACGACGGCGCCACGGTCACACTCGACTCCTTGGCCGCATTGCGACTGATTAAGCCGCGCTTCGCCGGCACGGGCCCGTTTATGGGCCTGAAGGTGCTCGGCGACGGGACGTTGACCAAGCGCCTCATCGTCGAGGCTTCCAAAGTGTCCAAGGCAGCCCGCGCGCGCATCGAAGAACTGGGCGGCACGGTCAACGAGCTGGACCGGGCTGCACCCGACGCCACCACTGAGCCCGACCAAGGATAACGGCTGTGAACGAGTCGCTGGAGAACCTGCTCTCCGCCTGGCGCCTACCCGATCTCCGGCGAAAGCTGCTCGTTACCCTGGGCTTGCTGCTGATCTTCCGGTTCATTGCCCATGTGCCCATCCCTGGCGTCAACCTGCAAGCGCTGAGCCAGTTGTTCCAAACCAACCAGGTTATCTCGATGCTCGACCTGTTTTCAGGTGGTGCGCTGTCGAGCTTCTCGGTGGCGGCGCTGGGCGTCTATCCCTACATCACGGCGACCATTGTGATGCAACTGTTATCGCCCATCATCCCGCAGCTCGAGGCCTTGAGCAAAGAGGGCGAGCAAGGACGCAACAAGATCAACCAGTACACGCGGCTGCTCACGGTCCCGCTGGCCTTTCTACAAGGCTTTGGCCAGGTGCAGCTGCTCCACTCAGCGCAGGGTGCGGCGGCCGGCGCACAAGTGATCCCAACCTTCGGCTTCATCGGTGTAGACCTGCCGACTTTCTTACAGAGCCTGGCCATGCTGGTCACCTTGACCTGCGGAACCATGCTGCTCGTGTGGATCGGTGAGTTGATCACCGAAAACGGCATCGGCAACGGGATCTCGCTCATCATCTTCGCGGGCATCGTGTCACGCCTTCCCACACTAGGTCAGCAAACGGTCGTCGCCGGCAACAGCATCGTCGGCCCAGTGGTGCTGGCGCTCGTCGCGGTGGTGCTGGTGGTGGGCATCGTACTGATCTATCAAGGCGAGCGTCGCATCCGCGTGGAGTATGCGCGGCGCATGCGCGGCGGCCGCATGATGCAAGGGTCGAGCACCCACATCCCGTTGCGCGTCAACTCGGCAGGCATGATCCCGCTGATCTTCGCCATGTCCATCATGCTGTTTCCGGCCACCGTGTCGTCGTACTTCACCGCCTCAACGGTGGTGTGGGTGGCGGCGGGAGCGACGTTCATTTACAACTTATTCAATAGCCAGGGCGGGCTGTACTGGGTGCTGTACTTTTTCCTGGTGTTTGGGTTCACCTATTTCTACACGCTCATCATCTTCCAGCAACAACAGTTGCCGGAGAACCTGCAAAAGAATGGTGGCTTCATCCCGGGCATCCGTCCGGGCCGGCAAACGGCAGAGTATTTGCTGCGCGTGCTCAATCGCATCACGATACTGGGCGCGCTGTTCCTCGGGGTGGTCGCCATATCGCCGTTTCTGGTGCGAACGGCTGCCAATACCCAAACGCTCACACTGTCGAGTACTGGCTTATTGATCGTGGTGGGCGTGGTCCTCGACACCATGAAACAACTTGAAGCGCAATTGTTGATGCGCAAGTACCAAGGGTTCATCCGGTAGCCGTGATGAATATCGTGCTCATGGGAGCGGCCGGAACCGGCAAGGGTACACAAACGCGCCGCGTAGCCGACTACTTTGGGCTGCATCGCGTGGCCAGCGGCGAGTTGTTGCGCGACGCGGTCAATGAAGGCACGAAGCTGGGTTTGGAAGCCGAGCAGCATATGAGCGCTGGTCACCTGGTGCCCGACAGCATCGTGTTACGGCTGGTGATGGACGAAATGGAACGCGATCCCGCGCGCGGCTGGGTGATCGACGGATTGCCGCGCAACCTCCACCAAGCCAGGATGCTGGACCGTGCGCTCGCCCAACGCCATAAGGCCATTGACATGGCCTTGCTGCTGGAGGTGAGCGAGAAGGAACTATTGCACCGTCTGGCCGGTCGCCAAACATGCCAGAACTGTGGCGCAACGTATCATCCAGCGTTCAATCCGCCAGCCATCGAGGGCCGCTGCGACAACTGCGACGGCGAGTTGGTCGTCCGAGCCGATGATACTGAGGAAGTGATTCACATGCGACTCGAGGTGTATCGAGCGCAAACCGCGCCGGTGATTGTCCACTACCACGCCAAGGGAAGCCTGGTCCGTATCGACGGCGAGGGTACCGTCGATGAGGTGTGGGATCGTGTCCGGCAGCAACTGACCAGCTGGCAAGCGCAAAGAGCCGGCCAGCAACCAGACCCAGTGCCCAATGGACGGGGAAGAACAGCATGAAAGTGCATGCGTCGGTAAAGCCGCGCTGTGACAAGTGCAAGATTATTAAGCGGCGGGGAGTGGTGATGGTCATCTGCCCAACGCCCAAGCACAAGCAGAAGCAGGGTTAGGAGCAGCGCATGGCCCGTATCGCTGGCATCGATATCCCCCGCGAGAAGCGCATTGAGATCTCGCTGCGCTACATCTATGGGGTGGGCGCCTCAAACAGCCGCCAAATTCTGGACGCCGTCAACGTAAGTCCTGACACGCGGGTGCGCAACCTCACCGAGGAAGAGCGCAATCGCATCGATCGCTACATCGCTGAACACGTGCGAGTGGAAGGCGACCTGCGCCGCGAGGTACAATTGAACATCAAGCGGTTGCAGGATATCGGCTGCTACCGCGGTTTGCGGCACCGGCGCGGTCTGC
>JANWJO010000203.1 GCA_025449435.1 Chloroflexota bacterium
CCCTTTGGGCGAGCACCCGGGGCATGCACCCAGCGCGGGGTCAACCTTCGCACCCGGCTCGATAGACCTGTGGGTAAAAGCATGAGCGGGAGAAAGGGAACTCCCCCCAACCGCCATCACAACGTCAATAGCAACCCATCGTACGCCGGTAATACGCGATACGGCGCCAACAACGCCGTCAGCTCGTAATGCGGCGGGGTCGCGTGATGCGAGAAGTGGTGTGCGTAACACTGGCTGGCCTCGGTGAGTAGGCCGCGCCGGCGCAATTCCTTGTGCGTCTCTCCACACGTCTTGATCGACATGTGCCCGCCGATTTCTGGTGCTACTGCATCGTGGGTTCCGGTGGTTGCTTCGATGCACGCCGCGTTGAACACCTCACCCTTTTGGGCCAGGGCGTCGAGCGCCTGCCAGGTTTCCGGCCAGAACGGGCCGGTGTCGTTGGCCCACAACAGTGTTTTGCCCGCCTTACGGATCACATAGAACAGCGGATCGATGGTCATGTCGTGGCGTGCTCGTAGTGCTGTCACGGTGTAGGGCCCAACGGAAAACGTCTCGAAGTCCTTCACCGGATGCAGCGTGACCTTGCGCTGCTTAAATGCTTCCTGTGCTGCTACTGGGGCGAGGGACCTCTCGGAGCCAAACATATCCCACCAAGCGGGTTGGGTACCGAGGAACCCATCTTCGCGACACATGAAGTTGCTTTCCAGCAAGTGATCGGAGTGGCTATGGGTTTGAAGTACCCACCGAACTTTGTCGAGCTCGAGTTGATAGGCAAAGGCAGCGGCCATAAGATCGGGGCCCACGTCGATGAGCAACTCACCATCGATAAGGGCCGACGTACGCTTGCGCAGGTCTTTGCCACCGTTGGTGCGGGCGTACCGGCAATTTGAACACGAACAGAACAGCGCCGGATATCCCTCCGCTGCGCCGGTACCAAGATAGCGAACCTGCATCCAACCGAACCCTTCCCGCGATTCAAACGCCGTCCAGGTTGGAGCATACTATTCACACCGCGCGGTTCACAGCAGTTCGCCCATGAACGGACGCGAACTCAGAGGCCCGGCACGAGGAAGCGGAGCAAGCGCTGGCCGGGCCGCATTGAGGCGCGACAGCACTCACACGTGGTAACGCCGGCCTGCGAGTTGCCATACAGCCGCGCGCCACGCTGTAGCAACTGCGACCAACAGTGTTCACACGCCCAAACGATTCGGTCCACCCTTTTAACCTTCCCGCCAAGCACAAGGGACTTATGAAATCGATGTCGATAGTAGCAAAAACGTAGCGGGGGTTCAACCCACTACGTGGGTGATCACAACCTACGGTAGGCAATTCGTCCGTGCCCTTTGGGCAACGTACGATGCCGTAGAGCGCGACGGCTCATCTGCCGGTAAGGATGTGCGCAAAATACACTCACCCAGCCAGGCTCCCCCTGCTTTCGATACGCTATGCTCATACACGGAACAGCAAAGGTGAATCCTCATGGCCGATATTGGTGGCGAGTTCACGCCGGAAGAACGGGCCGCTGCGGAAAAGGTCTTCGATGAATTGCTGCGCGCTGCCTCGCGGGAACAATATCGCCAACTGGTCGCTGCCAACGATCCCCGCTTGCATCAAGGGCCAGTGCGCGTGCCTCGCGACGAGGTTATGCGGCTGCGCGAACAGGCTGCGGAGATGGTGCGAGCGCGCCGGCACACTGCCGCGCCGCCGCCTCATGTGAGCAAACCGCGTCGCTGGCCGTGGCAACGGGGCCCGGCTGACCAGTGATGCGCACGCAGGGTAGACCTCTCCCTAACCCCTCCCCACTGGGGCCGGGCTTGATATATAGGGATATTGAGTGCAACCCCACTCGCGTGCCCGGGTGCCCCCTGGGCGTACACTCGTCCCCGGTCCCCAGGGCGGGGAGCTACCACGACGGCAGGGGGATCGTGACTAGTTGAGTGAGAACATGGCGGGCCCAGTGCACTTCGTGGGCATCGGCGGGGTTGGGCAGCGCGCGACTGCCGAAGTGCTGATGGATCTGGGTGTTGCAGTGCAAGGTAGCGACGTCCAAGATTCGCCGGCGCTCGCCTCCCTGCGCTCGCTTGGTGCGCGCGTATTCTCGGGTCACGCCCAAGAACATCTGGGCGACGCGCGACTTGTGGTGGTGTCGGCTGCCGTGCCCGAAACCAATCTCGAGGTCCAAGCCGCACGCGCAGCAGGTGTGGAGGTGATCAAGAACGCAGAGCTGCTACGCCGCATCGGCGCCAACCGCACCACGCTCGCGATCGCTGGCACCCACGGCAAAACCACCACAACGAGCATGCTGGCGCACATGCTCGTGGCTCTCGGTGAAGACCCAACGTTCGTCGTGGGCGGCGTGGTTCGCAACCTAAGGCGCAGCGGTAAGGCCGGGAAGGGCCGCTGGTTTGCTGTCGAAGCCGACGAGTACGACCGCCGATTCCTCTCACTGACGCCGTGGGCCGCCATCATCACCAACATGGAAATGGATCACATCGACTACTTCGGCAGCGCCGCCGCGATGGAGCAAGCCTTTCGAGACTTTGCAGCCTCGGTTAACCCTCAAGGGGTGGTGGTGCTGTGTGCCGATGACCCTGGTGCCAGCTCACTGAAGACAGCGACGATATGTAGTCACGTCATCGAGTACGGCATCGAGAACGGCGGTTGGCGCGCGACGGCAGTATCGCTGACCGAAGACCACACGGCGTTTCGCCTTGAGCATGCCGGCGCGGCGGTCGCCACCTGCCGCTTGCTCGTCCCTGGCAGGCACAACGTGCTCAACGCGACCGCATGTTTGGCGCTCATAGCAGCGATGGGCCTCGACGTGCCACGGGCTGCCGAGGCGCTCGGCACCTTCCGGGGGGCAGGTCGCCGGTTCGACCTCATTGGGCAGGCTGGCGGGGTGGATATCCTGACCGATTATGGCCACTTGCCTGCCGAAGTTCGGGCCACCTTGCAAGCAGCCAGCCAACGGTACCCGCACCGGCGCCTACAAGTGGCCTTTCAGCCGCACACCTATGCGCGCACGGCGCTACTCATGGACGAATTTGTGACGGCACTACGGCCAGCAGCACCGCTGCGCATCGTGGGGGCCTATGTCCCGCCCGGGCGAGAGCAGCTCAGCCACGACGCAGAAACACGCGAACTTGCGAACCGGCTCGCTGTGCCCTACATCGCCGGGCGTGCCGCGTTGGTTAACGACCTGCTACCAACGCTTCAGCCAGATGACGTAGTGGTGCTCATGGGGGCCGGTGATATCTACCTGGCGGCCGAACCGTTGCTCGACGCGTTGCGCAATCGCCCATGACCACTTGGGATAGTGCCGAACTGTCGCGACACTTCGGGCAGCGCCTCCGCCACAACGAACCCATGGCGGACCACTGCACCATGCGCGTCGGTGGCCCGGCCGACCTGTTTGTGGTGGCGCACACCTCCCAAGAACTAGAGCTTGCCGTTGCGGCGGCGGGGCGAGCGGGCATCCCGCTGCGGGTGATCGGCAGCGGCGCAAATATCCTGGTCGCGGATGCCGGTGTGCGCGGCTTGGTGGTGCGCAACGTCAGCCGCCAGTTCGTGATGGAAGTCGACGCACAATCCGTAACGGTCGACGCCGGCATGGCCTGGCCCGTCCTGGCGCGCCGCACTGCCAAGGCCGGCCTGCAAGGGCTCGAGTGGGGATGCGGCGTACCCGGCACGGTCGGCGGCACGATCACCAATAACGCAGGCTGCTATGGCAGCTGCACTGCGGATGCTCTCGTTTCGGTCGATACGATCTCCCTGGCCGGCACCCGGCGCGCACATCGGGCTAACACGTTGCCATTCGCGTATCGATCGAGTCCGTTTAAGGCCCGGGCCGACGGTACGGCCGGCCTGGCAGAGTACGTTTTGCGTGCGACGTTCCAACTGCGAGTAGGCGTACCGGACCAGTTGTTGCATCAAGTCACCGAGTGGCTCGCGCACCGAGCGGCGACGCAACCACTCGACCTGCCAAGCGCGGGTTCGTTCTTCAAAAACCCACCGGGGGACTTTGCAGGCCGGCTGATTGAATTCGTAGGGATGAAGGGGCACCGTATTGGCGGTGCGGCTACGTCGGAAAAGCACGCCAACTTCTTTGTGAATCGCGGCGGTGCCAGCGCTCACGACGTGTACCAACTGGCAGTACGTATTCGCGAGGAGGTATACCGGCACACGGGCACATGGCTAGAGCGAGAGGTAGAGATCGTTGGCGCGTGGGAGCCTTCCGTCTTCAACACTGAACGGACAACCCCGCACTCCGCGGCTGGCTGGGGCAACGCCGCGACGGCAACCGCAGTGGTACCGGCACATCGCCTGGCGCGAGATGGCAGGCACGCGCCGGAGTGACGTGCTGTGGCTGCGTGATCGCCTACTGCCGTGCCTGATTCTCGGTGCGCTCGCCGTCACAATCAGCCTGTGTTTGCGTTCGTCCTATTTTTTGGTCCGTACGGTGCAGGTGACCGGCGTCACGGGGCAGGTAGCGGCAGCAGTGGCGATCAAGGCTGGCATCGCCGACCAAAACGTGTTCGCGCTCAACCCGGCGCGGATTCAGCACAACGTTGTCACAGTGCCAGAGATCGAGTCGGCCACCATTCAGTTACAACTGCCGAACTCGCTGGCGATTCACGTGCAACCGTATGTGCCAGTCGCTGTCTGGCAAGTGGCTGACAAGTCGTATTTGGTGACGGGCAATGGCTTCGTAATCGTGCCCGGCTCCGACGCCAAGCTGACGCTCATAATCGACCAGACCGCCAAGACACTGCAGCACGGCGACCTGGTGTCCGTGCAGGCGTTGCAAGCGGTGGTAGCGTTGCGGCCGGTCCTCGCTGACCTTGGGCTGCAACCGCTGAGTTACACGATCGATGCGCCGCGGTCGCTCGCGGTGCGTTTGGCCGGCGGCGCCACCGTGGAGTTCGATACGGCTGGCGACCTGCAACGCCAGGCGAATACGCTGGCAGCCTTCCTCCGGCTCAAGACGCCCTTCCAGCTCGTCGACCTGCGGCCGGGCGACACGCCGTACTGGCGCTAGGCTGACGGTGCGAGGGACCCATGCGCAACGGTACTAACGCTATTCACCTACGACCGACCTGGCGGCACAGCACACGCAGGCTGGTTGTTCGATGCCAGGTGACCGGGGTGTTAGACTGCTGTGGCAAGCGACCAACGGCAGGGTACCGCCGTGCTGGCGTACCTGCCGCTAGCAGGAGCTGCAGTGGAAATTACCTGGTTCGGGCATTCTTGTTTCCGCTTGCGCGGTAAAGACGCGACGGTTCTGATGGATCCTCCGACCGCGACGCCGGGCAAGCAGATTCCTCCGCAGATGCCCAACGTGGTCACGATCAGTCACGATCACCCTGGCCACAACGATCGAGCACGCTACCAGCGAACCTGCCCAGTTATCGATGGGCCGGGCGAATACGAAGTTGCTGGTGTGTTCGTACAGGGGATCCGCACGTATCACGACGGATCCAACGGCGCCCAGCGAGGCAAGAACGTCGCCTACTCGATCACCATTGACGATATTACGGTGTGCCACCTGGGCGACCTGGGGCACCCCCTCTCAGCCGACCAACGCGAGCATCTGGGAACGGTACATGTGCTGTTGGTACCAGTGGGCGGGTATTCCACGATTAGCGCGTCCCAGGCGGCCGAGGTTGTCAATGCGATCACGCCCCGGCCCAAGTATGTCATCCCTATGCACTATCGCGATGACACCGCCGAGTCAGCCAACCTCGCGCCCGTCGAGCAGTTTTTGAAGGAAATGGGCAAGCTGGATACGGCTCCTCAGCCCAAGCTGACCATCACCAAGTCCGGTTTTCCCACCGAAGATCAAGCGGCGACGCAAGTGGTGATTTTGGAGCCCGGAAGTGCACGGGGAGGAACACGATGACCAAGTTCATTTTTGTGACCGGCGGAGTGGTTTCCTCAGTTGGCAAAGGCATCGCCGTCGCGGCCATCGGCCGGCTGATGAAGAGCCGGGGACTCAAGGTGTCCATGCAGAAGCTAGATCCTTATATCAACGTCGACCCGGGGACCATGAGCCCTTATCAGCACGGTGAAGTGTTTGTGACCGATGACGGCGCGGAGACCGACCTCGACCTGGGCCACTATGAGCGCTTCACCAGCGAGAACGTGTCGAAGCTCAGCAATGTCACCAGCGGTCAAGTGTACGCATCGGTCATTCAGCGCGAGCGCCACGGCGACTATTTAGGTGGCACGATTCAGGTGATTCCCCATATCACCAACGAGATCAAAGAACGGCTAAAGCTCGCCGCTAAACGCAGCAGTGCACAGGTGGCCATCGTGGAGGTGGGCGGCACCGTTGGCGATATCGAGTCCCTGGCGTTCCTCGAAGCCATCCGCCAGATGCGCAAGGATGTCGGCCGGGACCACGTGTTCTACATCCACGTGACCTTAGTGCCGTTGATCGGCGCGACTGGTGAGCTTAAGACCAAGCCCACCCAGCACTCGGTGAACGAGTTACGCCGCAGCGGCATCCAGCCCGACGTCATCCTGTGCCGGTCTGACCAGCCGCTCACCGAAGAGGTGCGGGAAAAGGTGGCGCTGTTCTGCGACGTTGAGCCCCAAGCCGTCGTGTCGATGCCGACGTTGCCCACGATTTATGAGGTTCCGCTCCTGCTGGAAGCGCATGGCTTGGGCGACTACATCGTGAGCCAGCTCGGCTTGCCGCACGCGACGCCGGATATCAGCGCTTGGGCAGCGATGGTGGGCCGTATCAAGCATCCGCACCAGCCAGTGAACATTGCCTTGGTAGGCAAGTACACGGTACTGCACGACGCCTACCTGTCGGTGGTCGAGGCGCTCAAGCATGGGGCGCTCGCCAATGATGCTGAGCTCAACCTCCGCTGGATCGACTCGGAAAAGCTCGAACACGAAGATGTCAACGAACGGCTCGCCGGCGTTGACGGCGTGGTGGTGCCTGGCGGGTTTGGGTACCGCGGCGTCGAAGGCAAGATTGCCGCGGCGCATTGGGCGCGGGTAAACAACGTTCCCTTTCTTGGCTTGTGCTTAGGGTTGCAATGCGCCGTCATCGACGTGGTGCGCTCGGCTATGGGATCGCGGCTGGCCAACAGTAGCGAGTTTGACGAGCATACGCCCTACCCAGTGATTGACCTGCTACCTGAGCAACACGGTGTGGCCGACAAGGGTGGCACGATGCGCTTAGGCTTATGGCCGTGCAGGCTCAAACCTGGCAGCCGCGCACTCGCCGCGTACAAAGAGAACGTCATCTTTGAACGGCATCGCCACCGCTGGGAAGTGAACAATGAGTACCGATCGTTGCTCGAGGAGAATGGTGCCGTTTTCAGCGGCCTATCGCCGGATGGGCGCTTGGTCGAGATCATTGAGTTAAGCAACCACCCGTGGTTTGTCGGCACACAGTTTCACCCTGAGTTCCGGTCACGCCCAGACGATCCACACCCATTGTTCCGGGACTTTATCACCGCCAGTAAGGCCCATCGGGACCGTCTGCCAACAGCTATCGAGGTCGAAGTGCCGGCCGCGGTGAGTGTGGCGGGTTAGCGTTTACACTCACCACACGGTTGGGTCACTCTGAATGATCAGCGTTATGTCACGTCGCGACCCGTTCGCTCCATGCCAGCGTTTGTACGCGTAGCGGTCGACGCGCCGAACGTTCGTCCTGATCAGGTACACACCTACTCCCTTGCCGGAGACCTGGCAGAGAGTGCGGCCCTGGGCGGCATGGTGATCGTGCCCTATGGCGATGTGCTCCGCCGAGGCTGGGTGCTGGCACTGGACGAGACTTCCGCTATTGCACCTATTCGCCCCGTGGCAGCGTGTCTTGACACTGTCCCCCTCCTTACTCCACACCAGGTAAGCCTGGCGCGCTGGGTGAGCGCGCGCACGAACGCGTCACTCGCTCGGGCGTTAGCGATGGCGGTGCCGGAACGCGTACTCGACGGTTGCTTACCTCGGCTGTCGCTGGCCAACGCGTCTCCCGCGAACGACGAGCTGTGGACCGGCGCAGCAGTGCTACTGGCGGCATTACGGAAAGCCCCACTTCGCCTCGATAAGGCGTGGCTCACCTTCAAACCCGCAAACAGCCAGGTATTGCCATGCCTTCATGAGGCTGGCGAGCTACGAGCCGGCTTACCAAAAGGAGCGCGGGCGCAACGGGCCAAAGTCTCGAACCTCGTTGCAACTGACGCGCCACTGCCAGCACTCATGCCGGAACAGGCGCAACACCTATGTTCGGCGATGTTCACGGATATTTCCCGACGGGCCGGCTCGGTCTTCCTGGTTACCACCGACGTGTGGCCTGTCGACGTTCTGCGACACTTGATCCGTCACGCCCAACGCGCGGCGCGTCAAACGCTCATCCTCGTGCCTAAACCCGCACAGCAAGCACAGGGGCTCCTACATCAACTGCAAGTCAGCTCAGAGTCACTGTTCCCGCTCTTTACTCCGGCAGGTGGCTTCCCGCAACCACGACCGCCGGTTGTCATCGGGTCGACGCCGGCCTGCCTCGCCGCGTGGCACGATCTGGGGCTGGTTGTGGTGCTCGACGAGCACGACGCTGCTTATGAAGGCGACATCGCACCTACCGTGCATGGCAGGGAACTGGCACTGCAGGCGGCCAAACTAAGCGCGGCCACCGTGCTGCTCGTCAGCGCGACGCCAAGCCCAGATACGATGTGGCGCGCCGAACAGGAGGCGACCCAGCAAGTCTCTTGGGGAACACCTCCGGCTGTTCATGTTCAGGTGGTCGACGCGCGCAGCGAACTGCGCGCTGGTCACGATGCCGTACTAACCGGTCCGCTGATGCATGCACTTGAAGAGGCACTCGCCGATGGCGAGCAAGCGCTGGTGTTGCTGAACCGGCGTGGTACGGCTGCGCTGCTGTTGTGCCGGCACTGCGGGCGAGCCGTCGAGTGCCTGCGCTGTGGCGCCAGCATGGCGGTGTACGAGCACGGCACGCTACTACGCTGCAACCGGTGCGGGGCACATAGCGAACGTCCCTCTCAATGCCTCTGGTGCAACGAGCACGCACTCGATGCACTGGGGTTGGGTACCGAAGAATTGGTAAGGCGGCTGCGCGAGTTGCTCCCCGCGGCGAGAATTGAACAGTGGGACCGCGATGCCGTGCCTTCGGCCAGCGCCGATGCAGAAGTCGTCCACCGTTTTTCATCTGGAGACATCGACATACTGGCTGGTACTGCTGCGCACATAACCCAACGGTCGCTCCAGCCGGTCGCCCTCGCCGCCGCCGTCGCCATCGACTCTGGCCTCCATGCACCGGCATTTCGCGCTTCGGAGCACACGTATACCTTGCTTTCGGCGCTGAAGCAGCGGGTGCGGCCCGGCGGGACGCTGCTGTTACAAACGTTTCAGACCAGCCATTGGGTGGTGCAGTCGCTCGAGCAGAACGATCCGGCGCTGTTCTACCGCGAGGAGCTGCGGCGGCGGCAGGCGCTCGGTTTGCCGCCGTTTGCCCACCTCATCCAGCTGGTGTACCGTCGCGGCTCGCTCGACGCCGGCTTGCAGGCAGCACGGCAGTTGCGCGAACGCCTCCAAGCCCACCTCGTTGCGCAAGGGCTAGAGGCAGAGACGGCGATCCTCGGACCGTCGCTAGTGCATCACGGCAGCTATCCAGGTAGGGCCCACTGGCGGCTGTATGTGCGCACGGCGTCGTTAGCAACTGTGCTACCGGCGGTTCAGTCCGGCTGGGATGCGACGGTCGACCCGGCTGATGGGTAGTGCCCGAGTCTAAGCGAGCTGCCACGGACGGCGCGTCGCCTCGTAGCGGGTGATGTCTGCTTCGTGACGAAGGGTCAACTCGATATCGTCCCACCCGTTGAGCAGGCATTCCCGTCGATAGGGATCGATGTCGAAGTGGGTAACAGCGCCACTGGGCTCCGTGACGGATTGCGCTTCCAGATCAACAGTAAGTGAGAAGGAAGGCGTCGTCTCGGCTTGAGCTAGGAGTTCGTCCACCTTAGTTTCGGGCAACGTGACGAGCATGAGGCCATTCTTCGCGGAATTGTTATAGAAGATGTCCGCGAACGACGGGGCGATGACCACCTTGAACCCGGATTGCTGCAAGGCCCAGGGGGCGTGCTCACGCGACGACCCACAGCCGAAGTTGCGGCCGGCTACCAGGATCGTCCCGGTGTGAAACTGCGGTCGGTTGAGTTCGAACGTGGGGTTCGGATCGCCGTCCGGCAGATAGCGCCAGTCGAAGAACAAGAACTCGCCGAAGCCCGTGCGCTCGATCCGCTTGAGGAACTGCTTGGGGATAATCTGGTCGGTGTCGATGTTCACCCGGTTCATGGGGACCACCGTGCCGGAATATCGGACGAAACGCATCATGCCTGCACCTCCTCAAACTGCCAGTGGCGCACATCGGTGAGGTGGCCCGTGATGGCCGCGGCAGCAGCCATAGCCGGACTCACCAGGTGAGTGCGACCACCCTTGCCTTGACGGCCTTCAAAGTTTCGGTTGGACGTCGAGGCGCAGCGCTGCCCCGGCGACAGGATATCGGGATTCATGCCAAGACACATGGAACAGCCAGCGTCACGCCACTCGAAACCGGCGGCCAGGAACACCCTATCGAGCCCTTCCTGCTCGGCTTGCTGTTTGACGTGCATGGAGCCGGGCACCACCATTGCCTGCACGTTGGGGTGGACGTGTTTGCCGCGCGCCACCGCCGCCGCTAGGCGAAGGTCCTCGATACGCGCGTTGGTGCAGGAGCCGATAAAAACCCTGTCCAGGGCAATAGCTTGCAACGGAACACCAGGCTGCAGCGCCATGTAGGCCAGCGAGCGCTCGGTCGCACGGCGCTCACCCTCGTGGGCGATGCTGCTGGGGTCGGGTACCGTGCCCGTGATGGGCGCCACCTGGCCCGGATTGGTGCCCCAAGTCACATAGGGCACCAGCTCGCTGCCATTGATCAAGACCACTTCGTCGTACTGCGCGTCCGGATCGGAGCGAAGCGCCAGCCATTCCTGGGCGGCCTGCTCAAACGCGGCACCCTTGGGGGAGCGCTCACGGCCGCGTAGATACTCGATGGTGGTGGCGTCCGGCGCCACCATGCCAGCGCGACCGCCCGCTTCGATGGACATGTTGCACACCGTCATGCGCCCCTCCATCGACATGGAGCGGATCACCTCGCCAGTGTACTCAATGGCGTAGCCAGTGGCGCCGGCCACGCCGATCTTGCCGATGATCGCCAAAATCACATCTTTTGGGGTGACACCAGGAGCGAGCGTGCCATCGACACGGACTTCCATGGTCTTGGGCCGGTCCTGCTGTAGACACTGGGTGGCGAGGACGTGCTCAACCTCAGAGGTGCCAATACCAAAGGCTAGCGCGCCCAACGCGCCGTGCGTCGAGGTGTGGCTATCGCCGCACACGATCGTGAGGCCGGGGCGAGTGATACCCAACTCGGGGCCAATCACGTGGACGATGCCCTGGTTGGCATTGCGAAGGTCAAACAGCTCAATGCCGAACTCGCGGCAATTGTCCGTGAGTGCCTCGACTTGCTGACGGGAAATTGGGTCGACGATAGGCAGTAGCCGCCCGATTGTGGGCACATTGTGATCGAGCGTGGCAATGGTGAGTTCGGGATGGCGTAGCCTGCGACCGTTGAGACGGAGGCCTTCAAACGCTTGTGGCGACGTCACTTCATGCACAAGGTGCAGGTCGATGAACAAGATGGCCGGCTCTCCCGGCACTTCCCGGACGGTGTGTGCATCCCAGATCTTGGCGAACATCGTCTTGCCAGGCATTACCTACTCCTTCGCCTGGTGGCGTGCTGTGTAGTCTGCCTGTGCAGCACTGTCAGCGTGACCAGACAGAGCGCATTGTCACGCATCAGCGCGCCGCGCGCAATTGAGGAGGCGGTGGCGGTGCTGTGTGCCTGGCCTATTCGTCCGACATGAAGTCGCGCAGCTTGCTCGCGCGTTCCGGATTGCGTAGCTTACGCAGCGCCCGGCTTTCGATCTGGCGGATGCGTTCACGCGTGAGGTTGAACGTCTTGGCGACTTCTTCGAGGGTTTGGGCACGGCCAGTGTGATCGAGGCCATAGCGCAAGCGGAGAACGTCCTTCTCGCGCCCCTCCAGCATTTCCAGTGCGCGCTCGACTTCGGTGCGCAACACCTCTCCAACCGCTGCTTCCTCTGGCGTTTGGTTGCGCTCATCCGGGATATATTCTCCCAGCGTGCTTTCGCCGTCCTGGCCGAGGGGCTGTTCCAACGAAGCGGGCTGCTGCATGGCACCCAGTAGGTCGCGCAGGCGCTGCGGCTCTTGACCGAGATCAGCTGCAACCTCCTCCACGGTAGGCTCGCGCCCCGACTGTTGCGACAACCGTTGGAAGGCTTTCTGGTACTGGGCTATGTTGTCGACCATGTACTCGGGGATGCGGATCATGCGCGCCTTTTCGGCGAGCGATCGCAGGATGGCCTGCCGGATCCACCAGGTAGCGTAGGTGGAGAAGCGAAAGCCGCGCTCCGGGTCGAACCGCTCGACGGCACGCATGAGGCCGATATTGCCTTCCTGCACCAGATCGAGTAGGTTCATTCCACGGTTGGCATACTTCTTAGCAACGCTCACAACGAGCCGGAGATTAGAACGCACCAACCGCTGACGTGCCTGCTCAGCATTGGGGGCCCCGTCGCGCAACTGCCGGGCGAGTTGCACTTCTTCCCGCGCCGTGAGCAAGGGGTCGGCGCCGATTTCCTTGAGGTACATCGACACCGAATCGCTGACTTGTCCGGTGTCAGTCGCGAGCGCCGCTCGCGCATCCGGTGTGCTCGCCGGCTCTGCATCCACCTCAACTGAGGGAATGTCATCGAGCAATTCAGGGTCGTCGGCCATGTCGGGATCGGCCAGCGCGCTGGTAAAGGCTTCGTCCACCGCCGTCTCCGGCAGCACGGCTTCACCATCTCCAAGGAAATCGCCTGGCCGTGCCGGCCCTACGGCGGCGGGCACAGCGGTAGCCTTGGGAGCCTTTACCTGACGTGGCGTTGACCGGCGCGGCAACTGCACGTTCCCTTCCTACGGTTGGACAGTGACGGCGCTGTACCCAGCCAGCGATGAGCGGGCGCCAGCGCGCTGCCAATCACACTGTAGCGCGTGCAGCGGGTGTTGCCGGGCGGACCTTATGCGAAATCCAGTCCAGGACATCGAGACCTGCCGTTGGCGAGTTGCAGACGCCGTGGTCTCCTCCGGGGTAGATAATCATAGCCTTGTCCGTCGCTGCTTCCGCGTAGATGTGCCTGGACTCTTCCACCGGAACTATTGTATCGCTATCGCCATGAACGGCAAGCAACGGGCAGGTGATCTGTTTGACGAGTCCGCGCAGCGTAAAGGCGTGGACCAGCTCTCGCACCGCTTGATAACTCCGGTGTCCCGTCACGACCCGCAAGGACGGCTCGGTGAGTTTGGCGGAGCGCTCGAACCACGGACCTGGCTCATAAAAGCCGGAGATGCTCACGACCGACGCAATGCGCCGGTCTGCGCTGGCTGCCCGCAACGCGATGGTGCCGCCCAGGCTCGTCCCCAGCACGGAGATGGCGCTGGCAACGACCGACGGCAAGGTGCTTAACGTATCCACGGCCGCGCTCACGGCGCCATACGAGTCGTAGTCGAGCAATAGGTGCGGATAGGTTTCGCCGTGCCCAGGCATGTCCATATGAAACGCGGCGAAGCCGCGAGCAACAATGGACTCTGGAGGAAAGTCAGGTTGCTCCTTGCTGCTGCCCAACCCCGGCACGATGATGACGCACGGGAAGGGACCGTCTCCCGGCGGCAGATGGAGGTACCCAGGGATCGAGGTGCCTTTGTAGGGCACGAGGAGGCGCACGACGGGTGGCTGTGCCAGTTCTGCATGCCGCCGGTAGGCCCTTACGCTCGCGGCATACAACTGTTGCTTCTGCTCGGTGTACTCGGCCAGCGCGTAGTCGCCAATATGGAAGTACAAGGCCGACCGCCAGTACAGCTCTCGTGCTGTGGCGATATGCCCCCGCGATTCGGCCAGTTGGGCTTGGTCAAGGGTGCGCTGCGCGGTAACACCCCACGCGCGAGCCCAGTCCTCGGTGCCGGCGCGCTTGATCTGACGGAATGTTCGGTCTACGTCCAGGTAATTCGCACCCCACCCCGAGACAAAGATGTGATAGTAGCCACGCACAAACGGACGGATGCTCATGCGACCGACGACCGCGTTAGTAGCGCCAGTCAAGATGCGCTGAAACACGGATGGCTACTCCCAGCTCCGCGTGAGAAACGCTCTGGTGACCATGCTACCACAGGGGCATGAACCAACTCGGGAACCGCCACCGCAGTCGAGACGTGTGTGGGTTAAGGCTGTCTCGAGCTCATGTGGCGCGAATATTTTTCGCCACGAAGATGTATATGCCTGCCGGGCGCGACGCAAGCCTACCTGGAAACGTAACCGCGCTGAGAGTAATTGGCTATACCGGTTGACAGGTATCCCGCCCAAGTCCTACCAATACCCACGTAACACGCATTCCGGTCACCCGTTTGGGTTCTTCGGATTGCAATGGGAGTCGGGAAGGGCGGGGCGTGGGTTTATCGAGCGTATGGCAACGGTGCGCAAGCAGCGCGCACCGCCTCAGGGCCACAATCTCGGTGTCGATCGCGGCACGGTTTGCGTGGTTGCTGATGGCGATCCCGCTGCTCGCGCCGCAACAGGCAGAGGCGAGTAGCAACTGGTACTGGTTCAACGTGTCGGCGTACTGCATTCAGGGCACGATGGCGGATGGCGGCTGGACCTATGCTGGCGCAGTCGCCTCATCGCCAGGGCTACCGTTTGGCACCCTTGTCAACGTCCAGGGCATGGGCGAGTACGTCGTGGAGGACCGCGGCGGCGCCATCACCTGGCGTCATCTTGACATCTGGATGCCGAGTTGTAAACAGGCCATCAAGTTTGGCCGCCAGTGGATGTTGGTGCGCATCGACCGCATGGGTTGGTGGGGCGACTAACCCGAGGCATGGCGTCGCACCATGGGATGGGGAGAGCAATCTCCCCATCTGCTATTCTCTGCTCCCATCGCTCACGGCACTCGCCGTCCGATGAGAGGATGTGAATATCGCCGTGCTCCCGTTCGGCCTCGCGGTTTCTAGCTTCAACGCGCTGTACCGGCCCGATCCCCCCGAAGCGTTGTCCTCGGTGGGTGCCATCTACTCTTGGACGTGGGAAGACCTCGTGCAGTTCGCTGGCACCCATCGCGTGGAAAGTGTGGAATTGCCGGCGGAGCCATTCATCAATGATGGCGGGGCACTCGCCAAGGCTAAAGCACTCCTCGCCGCATCGAAGTTGCGGTGCGTGGTGGACATGGGGCTGCCACAACTTGATCGCATGACCGCGGCGCTCAGCGTAGCGCACACGCTCGGGGCGCCTACGCTGCGCGTGGTGCTCAGCCACATCCTGTGCGGCGAACGGCGCTCGATGGAGGGCGGCTGGAAGGCCCACCTGGAACGCATGACCGCGATCCTCCAAGAAGCGGCGCCAGCTGCTCGCGAGCTGGGCGTCACCATCGCCGTTGAAAACCACCAGGACATTACCTCGGGGGAACTGGTCAAGCTGTGCGAAACCGTGGGCACCGATGTGTGCGGTGTGTGCTTTGACGTGGTCAATCCCTTGGCGGTGGCCGAGGACATTGACAGCTTCGCGCAACGCATTGGGCCGTACATCAAGAACGTCCACCTCAAGGATTACCGGGTACATCACACCGCCGCGGGGTTCCGCTTACAGCGCTGCGCGCTGGGGAATGGCATCGTGGATTGGAAGCACATGTGGGCTCTCCTCGATGATCTCGCACCTGCAAGCCCGCGGCACATCGAACTCGGAGCGGTCCACAACCGGCATGTGCGCTTCCTCGAGGAAAGCTTCTGGCCCGATTATCCACCGCGTCCGGCTGCCTCGCTCATCCCGGTGCTGCGCCTGCGAGAACAATTCACACGTCCGGTGGGCGAGAGCTGGACGACGCCGCACGAACGCGGCGAGTCGCAACTAATCTGCCGGCAATTTGAACTGGATGAGGTGCTCCAGAGCATCGATCATCTGCGTGTTGCGCTGGCGTTGGGGAGGGACTAGATGGCAGGAAGCATCGATCGTTTTCGACTCGATGGTCGGGTCGCGCTGGTGACCGGAGGGAGCAAGGGCTTGGGTGAAGCTATCGCCGTGTCGCTGGCCAGCGCTGGGGCGGATGTCATCATCACGAGCCGGCACGCCAGTGAGGTGGAGGCTGTTGCCACCATGCTCGCCAACGACTACGGTCACCGCGCGCTGGGCGTTGAGGCCGATGTGGCCACCGCCAGTGGCGTGGCGCACATGGTAGAGGCAGCCATGAGTGCATTTGGGCGTGTGGATATCGTGGTGAACAACGCGGGGATTAACATCCGCAAGCCAGTGCTGGAACTCGCGGACAGCGAATGGGCCGAGGTGATGGAAGTGAACCTCACCGGTCCATTTCGAGTGTGCAAGGCGCTGGGTAGCCAGATGATCGCTCGGGGCTGGGGCCGTGTGATCAATATTGGGTCGATTCAAAGCGTCATCGCCCAACCTGGCCGGCCAGCGTATAACGCGGCCAAGGGTGCGTTGTTACAGCTCACGCGCACGCTCGCACTGGAGTGGGGTACCACTGGAGTAACGGTCAACTGCCTGTGCCCAGGCCCGTTCGATACGCCGCTCAACCGTCCGCTGCGCGACAACCCGGCCATCTACCAGGCATCGGTGTCCAAAGTGCCAATGGGTCGCTGGGGCGATGTGTCGGAAATCGGCGGCGCCGCCATATTCCTAGCGTCGGATGCTTC
>JANWJO010000204.1 GCA_025449435.1 Chloroflexota bacterium
GCAGTTTTATACGCTCCGTGCACTCACCTTGTCTCCCCACCTAACCCGCCCTCAGGAAGCGCTCCTGATGCTGGCCGAGAATGTGGCGAAGGTGACCTACAACGCCACCAATCCGCCTGGGCCGTTTGATGCGGATACCGGTTGGTGGATCGGGGCGAATGTGCGCGACATCGCTACTGAGATCGGTGATCCTGTGTTTACTGAGGCAGCCTGGAAAACGCTCGCTGGGCGGGCTGTGTCCTGAACTCACCGGTCATCATTCCACTATGCGGCATCGGCCACATGCTCAGCGACAGCTGTGGCGCACTTTCCGTGTAGCGGACTGGCCTCGTCGGCCAGGTGACCATTAGCATTGCCGTGGGTCTAACGTCACCTGAACTAGGACAACAGCGACAGCGTCCGCTCAAGCCCAGCTAAAAGCAATTCAGTGCACTTCGGCATAGCTTGTCAACAGGCAACCGGACGCTACGGCAATGTTTGCAGTGACGAACCATGCCTGTCGGTGGCTGCTCGCGCCTGCGTAGCCAGCACCGATTCGCCCCACCGTGTACACATGTCCACAGTCGTGCCCGCAAACTTGTCCTATATCCCACGCCATCTGGTGCCTAGGTGCTTGGGTTCAAGAGGGAGGGCCAAACGCTTGTACTGAGTGCACCTCTCACTTTACACTGCGCCAGAGCCGCGCACTTGGCAAAACGAGCAGGACGAAGACAGCGGTGACTGGCACATCGAGCGCTGAACAGGCCACGCCGTTTTGGGCGCAATATCTGACCCAGAAAGCTGCCCATCCTGACGCGTTGCTATGGATGCGCCTGGGCGACTTCTACGAGATGTTCGAGGACGATGCCCACACGGCGGTACGCGTGCTGCACATCACGCTCACAGCGCGCGAGTTAGGCAAGGGACATCGCGTGCCGATGGCTGGCATACCCTTCCACGCGGCTGAAAGCTACCTGGCACGGCTGATCCGTGCTGGCTACCACGTCGCGATTTGTGAGCAACTGAGCGAGCCGGGCCACGGCCTGGTGGAGCGCGATGTTGTGCGTGTGGTGACGCCGGGCACGCTGGCCGAGCCGGGACTCCTCGCCCAACGCCAGAACCGCTACCTGGCCGCTGCGGTGCTGCAGGGCGATCGCGCCGGACTCGCCTATGTGGATGTGACCACCGGCGAGTTTGCCATGACTGCTCTTGAAGGCGACGACACGGCAGCTGAACTCGAGGCGGAGTTGCGGCGCTTGCAGCCCGCCGAGACGCTCACGCCAGCGGACCAGGAGGAACCATTCGACCTCCCCGGCTACCGCGCGGCGCGCGACGCCTGGCAGTTCGACCCACAAGTTGGGGCGCAAGAACTGGCTCGCCACTTTGCGCCGGCGTCGCTGGCCGCCATCCACGAAGGACCGCCATCGCTGTCCACAGGGTGCGCCGCGGCAATCGTGCGCTACATTGGCCAGACCAACCCTACGTTGCTGCCCCACATCACGAACCTTATGGGGTACCGCACCGGTTCCTTCCTGCGCATCGATGCGGCTTCCAGCCGGGCGCTCAACATCCTCACCGGTCCCAGTGGCAAGCCGGAAGGCAGCTTGCTGGCAACCGTCGACCGGACCAAGTCGGCAATGGGCGCGCGGCTGTTACGTCGCTGGTTGAGCCAACCGTTACTCGACGTCGAGCGCATCCGCCAGCGGCAGGAGCGTGTGGCCCGCTGGAAGCAACTGGCCGAACTGCGCAGCGCCAACAGGCAGCACTTGAGCACCATCCTGGACATCGAACGCATCCCCGGCCGTTGCCGGGCCGGCAATGCACCGGCGCGTGACTTATGGGCGCTCCACCACGCCATCGAAACGGCTAAACACCTCCGCCAGCCAGAGGCAGATGGCTCGCTTGCTCCAGTGGTGGACAGTGCGGCAAGTTGCGACGACGTGGCGGCGCTCATCCACCGTGCCCTGGCGCCTGCTGGCGACAACCGCGTCATTAGGCAAGGCTTTTCTAACGAATTCGATGCACTGGAAGCCAGTGGTGCGCTCGACCGTGACTGGATGGCCGGGCTCGAAGAGACCGAACGCGCCGCTACGGGCATCCGGAGTCTGAAGGTCGGCTTCACCCGAGTGTTCGGCTACTTCATCGAGGTCACCAACCCCAATAAGGCCGCCGTTCCGGCGCACTACCAACGCAAGCAAACGGTGGCCGGTGGCGAGCGCTATTTCACCGCCGAACTCAAAGAGCGTGAGACCCGGCTGTTACGCAACGACCTTGACTGTGAGACGCTGGCACAAGCGCTGTACCAGGGCTTGCTGTCTGAAGTCAGTCAACGCGGCGAACGTCTGCTGGCGCTGGCGAGCACACTGGCGGAACTCGACGTGGTCACCTCGCTCGCCGAGATCGCCGCCGAACGTTCCTGGTGCCGTCCGCTGGTGGACGGCGATGCTGCGCTGCAGCTGGTCGAAGCGCGCCATCCCGTCGTCGAGAGCGTGCTGCCACCGCACGAATTCATCCCCAACGATCTCAACATTGGCGCCGGTGGACCCTCCACGCTGGTCATCACCGGACCCAACATGGCTGGCAAATCGACGTACTTGCGTCAAATTGCACTCATCGTCGTACTGGCCCAGATGGGCAGCTTTGTCCCGGCCAACCAGGCACGGGTTGGCATCGTGGATCGGGTGTTTACGCGCATCGGCGCGGCTGATGACCTCGCTGGCGGCGTCAGCACGTTCATGCTGGAGATGCAGGAGGCGGCGACCATCTGCCGCCAAGCCACGCCCTCGAGCCTGGTGGTGCTGGATGAAATCGGGCGTGGCACCAGTAGCGCCGAAGGCGCTGCCATAGCCCAAGCCGTCATCGAGTATCTGCACCAGCACATCGGACCGCGCATGCTGTTCTCCACGCACTTTCACCAGCTCCCGGAAGCACTAGCGACCTTGCCGCGCCTCGAATTGTGGACTTTCTCGATCATCCAATTGGGCGAGCACCTGGCATTTACCCATCGCATCACGCCTGGGGTTGCCGAGCTTAGTTACGGCGTCCACACGGCCCGCCTGGCTGGCTTGCCAGAGAACGTGCTGGTGCGGGCCCTAGCATTACTCGACGTGCCAGAACTCGCAGAGTCAGGGCCAGCTGGGCCACCATCCACCAGCGTTTCCGAGCCTGCCGGAAGTTCGAATGGCTTGTCGCTGGCTGCTAGCCAGCACACCAACCGGCCGGATGTGCTGGCTGCGCTAGCGGCGGTGGACGTGGCTACTACCACCCCACTGGAAGCGCTGCTCCTGCTGGCGAAGTGGCAGGCGCAACTGCGTGGTGCCCCATCGCGGACCTAACCCGCCGCCCAGTGCGCCCATTGCCACCGGCGGTGATCGAACGCGTCGCAGCCGGCGAGGTGATCGAACGGCCGGCCTCCGCCGTGCGTGAGTTAATCGACAACGCATTGGACGCCGCCGCTACCGACATCGTCATCGACATCCGTGAGGGCGGTCTCGGCCTGATCCGTGTGGCCGATGACGGCGCCGGCATGTCGCTGCAAGACCTTGCAGCGGTGGGGCAACGCTACAGCACGAGCAAGCTGGCGGAGGTACGCGACCTCGACAGCATCGAGACCTATGGCTTTCGCGGCGAAGCACTGGCGAGCTTGGTTGCTGTGGCTGGCGTCACTATCACGAGCGCGCTATCTGGCGAACAGCAAGGCTTTCGTCGCGTGTTCTTTGATGATGTGGGATCTCCGCTCACGCCTGCCGCCCGCCAGGCGGGCACTACCGTTGAGGTGACGAATCTGTTTCAGCACTTCGCCGCGCGCCGCCGCTTTCTGGATACGGCCGCTGCCGAAGCGCGTCGGGTGGCTGCGCTCGTGCGGGCATACGCGCTGGCCCGGCCCGATGTGCACTTTTCTCTGGTGATAGATGCCTCCCTGGTGCTTACCACTACGTCAGCAGGTGATGTCGAGCCTACGGTCCAGCAGGTGCTAGGTGCCGCGGTCCAGCGGTCGATGATCCCGTTTGGGCCGTTGTGCGACGAGCAAATCAGCGCGACCGGCTGGGTCAGTGAAGTAGCGCTGACGCGGCCCAACCGCCAAGGGTTGTACGTATCGCTCAATGGCCGGCCAGTCGACGTCGCTGGGTTGCTGGATGCAGTCGAAAGCGGTTACCGCGCGCTGCTGCCACGCGGAAGGCACCCCTATCTGGTGCTGCACTTCACGGCGCCGCCGAGCCAGGTTGATCTGTGCGTTCACCCACGCAAGGAACGAGTTCTCCTGCGTGGTGTGGAACGAATCGCCAACCTGGTGAGTACCAGCGTGCGCGATAGTTTAGGAACGCGCGTCGCCCAACTCCCGACACCCAAAGCATTGCTCGGCGGCGCGCAGTTGGATCTTCTGGGCGCTGAGCCAGTGCGCCAATCGCCAGCCGGCCAGGTGGCCGAACCCGCGGGAAACTATTCTGGCAGCGAAGTGAGCCCGGCGCAGCCGTCGATTGTGACGGAACTGCCGTCGATGCGCCTGATCGGCCAGATGCAGCGCAAGCTCATCGTCGTGGAGGGCGACCGAGGGATATATCTGGTTGACCAGCATCGGGCGCACGAGCGCATCCTGTACGAGCAATTCCGGCAGGCGGGAGGGCCACCGACGCAACAGCTCATCGAGCCGCTGGCCTTCGAGATCCGCCCACCGGACGTCGAGCGTTTCGGCGCGCGCTTGCCCGACCTAGCTCAGCTTGGCTTCAGCATCGAGCGCGTCGGTGCGGTGAGTTTTCTGGCGCTTAGCGTTCCCGCCGGTGTTTTGCTGGAATGGACCTCGCAGGATGACATCTGGCAAGATGTGGCGCTTCCGGGGGATAGCTGGCTCGACCGGGCACGTGTGGCCGTGGCGTGCCGCTCGGCGTTGCGGCGCGGTGCCGAGCTGACGCCGCAACACATGCGCCAGCTACTGTTGGACCTGGCCAACCTTCACGCGCCCACGCTGTGCCCCCACGGCAGCCCGCTCATCGTGCATGTGTCGGCGACGTTCCTGGCCCGGCATTTTGACTGGACCTGATGAAAGGCTCTCGCTAGGCTGCCTCGGCTTCTGTCGAGATAAGCTGTGAGAACACCAGCACACTGATGGAGAGGAGCACCAGTAGCGCTGCCACTTCCAACGCGGCGGTGAGGTCGCTCTGCATCGCTTGCATCACCAGCAGCGACATTGTTTGAGTGCGTCCCTCGAAGTTGCCCGCGAACAGTAACGTCGCGCCAAACTCCGACAGCGCGCGACCAAGTGAGAGCACCAGCCCGCTACGCAGCCCCGGAGACGCCAGCGGGAGCGTGAGGTAGCGCATCACTTGCCAGAAGCTCGCGCCGTCGATGCCACCGGCTTCCTCCACGTGGCGGTCAACCGCCAGGAAGCCCAAGCGCGCACTCCTGATGAAAAAAGGCCCGGCCACGAACGCTTGGGCCATGATCACCGCAGCCGTGCTAAACGAGAGGTCAATACCCAGCGCATTGAGTCCGCCACCCAGCAAGCCTTGGCGACCAAAAGCCATAAGCAAAGCCACTCCAGCCACCATGGGTGGGAGCACCAGCGGCAAGTCGACGATGGTTTGAATCAGCCGGTTGGCCGGCAGCAACTGGCGGGCCAGCAGAAACGCCAGCGGCGTGCCGAATCCAGTGATCAGCAACAGCGCGACAGTCGTCGTGAACACCGTCAGCCGGATAGCCTCACCAACCGACGGTTGCGTCAGACTTTGCAGAAGATGCGGCGCCCGCGAGGCGGTCCATAGGAGCGCCACCACCGGTACAAGCATGAACAAGATCAGGACGCCAGCCGGCAGGCGTAACGCGACCCCGGCCGAACCCGGCGCCGTGCTCGTGCTACGGGCGCGCCACCGGCTGCTCGAACGCGTCCTACTCTTCTCCCTGCTTATAGTTGAAGCGCTCATGGCATGGTTAGGGCGGCCAGAGCCCGCTGCGGCTGGGCCAATGCCACCGGCGGAGCGGCGAAGCCATACTTTTGCATAACGGCCTGGCCGTCACTTGACAAAACATAGTCGATGAACGCCTGACCGCCAGTGGCGTTGGGCGCGTTCTTCACCACAGCTATGGGGTACTGCGCGATGACATTACTAGCGTCAGGTATGGCGATCTCCGCCACCTGCGGACGCACCGTGATCGTTGGGTCAGTCACGTACACGATGCCTGCATCCGCTTCGGCGAGTTGGACCTTTGCAACCACGTCCTTGACGTTGGCTTCGTTGGACACCACGTTGGCCAGCGCCTTCGTATCAAAGCCTTCGCCGTAGGCTGGATCTTTGGCGAGGTTCTGCAGCACTTGCCGGGCGTAATTGCCCACTGGCACATTGGCGGCAGCCAGCACTAACTTAATGCCTGGTTTCGCCAGATCGGCTGGCGTTTGGATGTGCCCCGGATTGGCCTTCGGGACAATAATTTCCAGCTTGTTTTGGGCGAACAGCGCTGGCTTGCTGGCGATGGTGCCATCCTGCTCAGCGCCGGTCATGTTGGCAATGTCGGCTGAGGCGAACACGTCGGCGCGCGCCCCCTGGTCAAGCTGCGTGCGCAGCGTGGGCGAGCCACCGAAGTTGAAGGCAAACTTGGTGCCAGGGTGAGCGGCTATATAGTTCTTGCCGATCTCGCTGAACGCATCGGTGAGTGACGCGGCGGCGAACACTGTGACCGTGCTGGCACTGGCGTTGCTACTCGCGGTGGTCGACCTTGCGCTAGTGACGGTGCTCGTTGCGGCTGCTGTTGTTGCAATCGCCGGCGGCGCACTGGACGTTGCAGCAGTAAGAGTTGTCGCGGAGTTGCCGCCACAACCGGCCAAAGTCACCACCGATAGCAGTACTGTGCCCGAGGCGAGCCAGGTCGAGAGCGAACGAAGCAAAGCAAGAACTCCTTTAGACCCTGACGATCCTTATGTCGCGGTGCCCAATGTCGCAACAACGTGCCCGGTTTGCCGTGTGTCATAGCCACCCAGGCTCTCTAACTCGCGCCGGAAAGGCCGGCTCGTTACCACATTCAACAGGAGTTGCACGCCGGCGGTGTACATGAAGGCGTCAGGTATGACCAGGTCGTAGCGCTCGGTTTGAACTGGCAGGAAATCCAAGCCGTAGGCCAGCGCCACCGCCTCGATGCCGACTCCGGCGTCAGCTCGCCCGGACCGGATGGCCTCGGCTACGGCGATGTGTGAGGGAGCTTCGCTGCCATATCCCAGGATGCGTGCCGGAGGCACGCCAATGGCCGCGATCCACGTATCCAGCAGAAGTCGGGTTCCGGACCCGGCATCCCTATTGATGAGGTGAATGTCGCTGCGAACGAGGTCGGCAGCGTTTCGGAACTGAAGTGGATTGCCAGGTTGCACCAGCCAGCCTTGCCGCCACTCGGACAGTGTGATCACCGACACCGCTGTTTGTGGTAACTCTCGCTTGATCGATGGGAGGTTGCTTTCTCCCGACCCTGGTTCGCTTAAGTGGCAGCCCACCAGGTGCGCGCGCCCACGCCCGAGCGCTTGCAACGCCGTGGTGCTGCTGCGCGAGACCACTAACGCTCGCCAGTTCGCATCCGCCAAGCCCAGGTGATCCGCTAGCAGCGATAACGCCGGGTCGCACCCTTGCACCAGCAGCGTGTGGTCCAACCGCTCCTGGCCAATAAACGTCTCGACGGTCAGCGACCCGCCCGCCGCGCGGATCACGCCGTCTGCGCTAGTGGACAACCCTGCCGCTTGTTCGAGCGGCAGCGCCAGCATACGTTCGCCCACACGGGCTAGTTGCACCCGCCGGGTGCTGCTGGCAGGCTCGGCGCCATCAATGAATTCGACCGCGTCGGAGGCTCGTTCCTCGGGCAAGGAAAACAAGTCTTCGACGCTGCAGCGAAAGGTGCGCGCGAGCCGAAGGGCCAGCAGGGCGCCGGGCATGAGCTTGCCCGCTTCGATGCTGACAACGGTTTGGCGTGACACGCCGACTCGGGTGGCGAGTTCCTGCTGCGTGAGTTGCGCCACATGCCGGTAGCGCCGAACGGCGTTGGTGTCTGGTGCGCTGCTCGGGTTCACCTTCATCGTGACAAGTATACCCGACATGCTGTCGTATGAACCCGACACGCTGGGTGGCGCAACTCACGCAGCAGGGCCGTTGCCGGTGCGTGAGCGCCAATCCCACGCTCACAGTCACGTGTACTTGCCCTCGCGCGTTAACTTAAGTGCGGCCTTTCGCGCTCGTAACCGAACGTGCGCCAGGGCAGGGTGTGAGGGAACGTCGATGTGGGTTCACGTCCGGACTCTAGTGTTGTTCCCGTTAGTACTAGCAATTCTTCTGGTTGCGTGCGCCGGCTCTGCTGCTCAGTTGGAGCAGGTCATCGTCGTCTCAACCCCACCAGCGCAGGACGCCAATAGCGCCCTCGTGGGCCGCTTGACGCCTTCCTCCACGAGCACATCGATCGCTGGCCAGGCGCAGGCGGCTGCCCCGACGGCCACGGCGCTGAGCCTTGCCCTGGTGGTTGCACCTCCCCCGACGAGTACCATTGCGCCCACAGCGACTCCAGACTCCACGGCTGCCAGCCAGACAGCAGCTACAGACACACCAGCTCCCAGCGCGACTCCTCATCCCACGGCCACGCTTGAACCCGCGGCCACTCCGGAACCAACGGCCACGAGCCGCCCGGTGCCTACGGCAACTGCTCGGCCAAGGGCCAAGCTAACTCCCACCAACACCACGGACGCCGGATCAAGAACCGCCTACGCAGTGAATCTGCGCACTGGCCCGGGCCTGGACTACTCTATCCTCGAGGTGTTGCCCCCTGGTGAGGCAATCACCGTCAACGGCGAGCTGGCCAGCCGGGATTGGTATAAGGTAGTCGCTGCCGACCAGCGTGCTGGTTGGCTGGCGGCAGCCTACGTCACGCTCTCGACGCACGCCGAGGTGCCGGTTGTGGCGGCTCCAGCGGCGCCACCAGCCACGCCAACGCCCGCGCGCCAGGCGGATCAGCCGCAGACAGCGGCCGCTGTCAATGTTGGCCAGGTGACAGCTATTGGCGACTCCGTTATGCTCGGCGCGGCGCCCGCGCTGTATCGCGCTATCAGCGGCATCGAGGTTGATGCCGTAGTTGGCCGTCAGGTGTACACCGGAATAAGCGATTTGCAAAGCCGCCGCGCGTCGGGCCGGTTAGGCGCGGAGGTAGTCATTCACCTGGGCACCAACGGCACCTTCACCAGTGGGGAGTTCGACCAGATCATGAGCGTGCTGTCTGGCGTGCGCCGCGTCGTGTTCGTCAACGACAAAGCTGATCGCTCTTGGATCGCTGGCAACAACGCCGTCATCAGCGCTGGCGTGTCGCGCTATGGCGCGGCTCGCCTCGTGGATTGGTACGACGACACCATTAGTAGTCCCCAACTCTTCTACGGCGATGGCATCCACTTGCAGCCAGCGGGCCAGACCTTGTACGCCAACCTCATCGCCGGCGCCCTGTGAACTTGGTGACTTGAGTCACCGGCGAGCGGAGCAGGGTGAGCGCGGTCTTGACGCTACTCCCTTAACAGTATTTCGTTCGGTTTGATGTGGCGGAGGCATATGGGAGTCGAACCCACCTGAGGCGCGCCAGACGCGTCCCACAAGCAGTTTTGAAGACTGAGGGCATCACCGGACACCGAATGCCTCCGTGCGTATGGTAGCGCACAGGTGCAGGTACCCTTTCACCTCTCCCTCATGTCGGTTGCCGTTTGCTTTGACCCGCTTTCTGTGTGAGTGCTATGCTTGCCAAGTGGGGGAGGCTGGCTCCGAGATGCAAGCGGCAGGCGTGCCGCCAGGAGGGTTGAGGCGAAGCTATGGCAAGTATGCTGACAGGGTACTTTCCCGCGCTCGTCATGCTCATTGTAGGTCTCATCCTCAGTGGCATCTTGCTCGGGGGCACCGCTCTCCTCGGCCCGAAGCGGCCCACGGCTGCCAAGCTCGCCCCGTATGAGTCGGGTATGTCCCCCGTAGGGACGGCGCGCAGCCGCTTCCCCATTAAGTTTTACTTGTACGCGATGTTGTTTCTGGTGTTCGACATCGAAGCCGTGTTCTTTTACCCTTGGGCGGTGATCTATCACTCGCTCAAGTGGTTTGGCTTCTTTGAGATGTTTATCTTCATCCTCATCTTGCTCGTTGGGTACTTCTACATTTGGAAGAAAGGTGCCTTCGATTGGGAGTAAATAGCGACATTCTTCCGGTAACCCCCCGGCTCCCGATACATCCGGGTGGCAACCCCACCGCCGACGTCGGCAAGACCGGCGCTCCCGGCTTTGTGCTGACCAATCTCAACCGGCTGGTCAACTGGAGCCGCAGTTCCGCCTTGTGGCCAGTGACGTTCGGGCTGGCGTGCTGCGCCATGGAAATGATGGCCACCAGCGCGTCGCGCTACGATCTTGGCCGTTTCGGCGCTGAGTTGTTCCGGCCGTCGCCTCGCCAGGCCGACCTCGTTATCGTGGCCGGCCGCCTGTCACAGAAGATGGCGCCCGTGTTGCGCCAGATCTACGACCAGATGGCCGACCCCAAGTGGGTGATCGCCATGGGTGACTGTGCATCCTGCGGCGGCATCTACAACAACTACGCCATCGTGCAGGGCTGCGATCGCGTGATCCCGGTGGACGTGTACGTGCCCGGCTGCCCACCGCGTCCGGAGCAACTGATCGACGCGATCATCAAACTGCAAAAGAAAATCCTGGCCGAAGGCGTGTACGTCCCGGCGCGCGGCTAGACCGGTAAAGCGGCGAGCGGGCGCGAACTGTCGAGCCCTAGAGCAGAGGAGACCACGTGGCTACCGCGAGCGAGCCAGAGCAGCCGCCAGCACCGGTTGACACCCGGCCTATCGAGGCCCAAAGCCTCGACAAGGCAGTGCCGGGTGCGTTAGCCGGTGTTTTCACCGATCGCGGCGAGACCACGTTGACGATCCACCGCGAGCACATTCGCAACGCATTGCGGGCGCTGCGCGATGACCCGGAACTCGACTACCAACACTTGCGCGACGTGACCGCCGTGGACTACTTGCAAATGGGCACGGAGCCGCGCTTCAGCGTGGTGTATCACTTACTCTCCACCTCCAAGCGCAAACGCCTGCGCTTGAAAGTTGGTGTGCCGGAAGGCGATGAGACGGTCCAGAGCGTGACGCCGGAGTGGCCCACCGCCGACTTCCTAGAACGGGAAGTGTATGACCTCATGGGCATCCGCTTCACCGGCCATCCCGACTTGCGCCGGATCGTGATGCCCCACGACTGGCAAACGTATCCACTGCGCAAAGACGTGCCACTAGGTGAGGAGCCCGTTGCCTTCAGCAACAACGCGCCGCCCAATGAGCCAGCGTAGCCGCCAGCAACAGCTGAGAACCGAGCCGGAGGTCTTCCTATGATCGAAACTGAACAAGTGCCCAACGCCGGTGGTGTCGGTCTCAATGACCTGGCGCCACGGGTGCGCCAGGACACCATGCTCTTGAATATGGGACCGCAACATCCCAGCACGCACGGCGTGCTACGGCTCCAGCTTGAGCTCGATGGAGAGACTGTCGTCAAGTGCAGCCCGCACATCGGCTACGTACACACCGGCATCGAGAAGACGATCGAGAGCCGCACCTGGCAGCAAGCCGTCGTCGCCACCGATCGTATGGATTACCTCTGCCCGCTTATCAACAACCTTGGCTACGCACTGGCCGTAGAGAAGTTGCTTGGCTGCGATATTCCACCGCGTGCGACCGCTGCTCGGGTCATCTTGAGCGAGTTGCAGCGCATTGCCAGCCACCTGGTGTGGCTGGGCACGCACGCCATCGACCTCGGCGCGATGTCGGTGTTCTTGTATTGCTTCCGTGACCGCGAGCAGATTATGGACCTGTTCGACCTCACCACCGGGCAGCGCATGATGACCAGCTACATCCGCGTCGGCGGGATCGCGCTCGACTTGCACCCAGACTTTCCCCAGATGACGCTCAACTTCTGCAAGCACTTTGGGAAGTGCGTCGACGAGTATGAGACACTGCTGCGTGAGAACCCCATCTGGATGGAGCGCACGGTCAACGTAGGTAAGCTCTCGCTTCAGGATTGCATCGAACTGGGCATCACCGGACCGACGTTACGCGCCACCGGCGACACCTGGGACATCCGCAAGACCATGCCCTACTGCGGGTACGAGCAATACGACTTCGAGGTGCCAACGGCAACGGCCGGCGATTGCTACGCGCGTTACGTCGTGCGCATGGAAGAGTTTCGTCAGTCCATCCGCATCATCGAGCAGGCCGTCAAGACTCTCCCAGGCGGGGCGTTCCGTACGTCCGACCGCAAGGTGGCCCTGCCGCCGCGCGAGGAGCTCGTGACGAGTATGGAGTCGCTCATTCACCACTTTAAGCTAGTCACCGAAGGAATTCGCGTGCCGGCCGGTGAGGTGTACACCGCCGTTGAGTCGCCGCGCGGCGAGTTGGGCTTCTTTGTGGTGAGTGACGGCTCGAACCACGCGTACCGCTGCCACGTGCGCGAACCAAACTTTGTAAACTTGCAGGCGCTGCCGCGCATGATGCAGGGCGGCTTGATTGCCGATGCTGTGGCGTGCATCGGGAGCCTAGACCCGGTGATCGGCGGGGTGGATCGGTAGAAGAAGCGCATGATTTCTGAGCAGACACGTACTCGCATCGCCAAGACGCGCGACAGTTTCCCCCAACGGCGCTCGGCCATCTTGCCGGCGCTGCACGCCGTGCAAGATGAGCTCGGCCACGTCTCGCGGGAAAGCATCGACGAGAGTGCCAGCATCCTGGACCTCAACCCCTCCGACGTGTTCCAGGTGGCGAGCTTTTACAGCCTGATTCACATGGAGGAGGGCGGCAAGTTCCTCATCGAGGTGTGCGTCAACTTGCCATGTGCCTTGCGCGGCGCCGATCAACTGGCCGCCATGCTGTACCGGACACTCGAACTCGACCCGGCTCATGAAGAAGGCACTACCGAAGACAAAGTGTTTTCGTTCCGTCCGACCATCGAGTGCCTGGCAGCCTGTTCCACAGCGCCAATGTTGCAAGTCAACCAGCGCTACTTCGAAAACTTGACGGAAGCCAAAGTGGACGAGATACTGGCCGGCCTGCGCTCGCTCGGGGCGAAGTATCCGGATGGTCGGGTGCCAGGAGTGGCCGTCGGCACAGTCGCCCACGCGACAGAGAGGGTGCAGCAATAGGATGGCTGTCGCAGACGCTTCACCAGCATTTACACCCTTCCTCACTAAGAACCTCGGCAAGCCCGGTATGTGGACCTTCGACGCGTATACCGGCCAGGGTGGCTATACCCAGTGGAAGCGCGTGCTGCAGGAGCCAGTGACCCCAGCCGCCATCACCGATGAGGTCAAGAAGTCAGGTATACGGGGACGCGGCGGCGCGGGCTTCCCAGTAGCGATGAAGTGGGGCACCCTCCCTCCCGATACCTCGTTGACGCGCTACATGGTGGTCAATGGTGACGAGTCGGAACCGGGTACCTGCCACGATCGCTACATGATCGAGGAAGACCCTCACCTGGTGCTCGAAGGCGCGATGATCACCAGCTACGCGGTCAATAGCCACCAGATTTTTATCTACTTGCGCGGCGAGTTTGGTCTGGGCGCTGAGCGCATGCAGGCAGCGATCGACGCCGCCTACGAGCACGGCCTGCTCGGCAAGAACATCCTGAACAGTGGCTACCAGCTCGACGCCCTGGTGTATCGCGGCGCTGGCGCCTACATCTGCGGCGAGGAGACCGCGCTCATCATGAGCCTCAACGGCAACCGGGGTATCACACGGCTGAAGCCCCCCTACTTCCCCACGGCACGCGGTGGCGGCGTGTTTGGCATGCCTACTGTGATGCAAAACGTCCAGACGGTGGCCAACATGCCCTATATCCTGGCGACGGGCGGCGATGCCTACGCCAAAGTCGGTAGCCTCACATCCGGCCGCATGGGACCTGCCGGCAGCGGCCCGCTCATCTTCTCGGTGTCGGGCCACGTGCGCAAGCCGGGCAACTACGAGATCCCTATGGGTGTCACGATGCGCTCGCTTATCTACGACTACTGCGGCGGGATGATCGGCGACAAGAAGGTCAAGGCTGTCATCCCGGGCGGCGGCACCTCGGCTTGGATGACACCCGACCAGCTTGATACTAAGCTCGACTTCGACAGCCTGCCCGCGCTTGGCTTCGGCTACATGCTGGGAACCGGCGCCACCACCGTCATGAGCGAGGATGTGTGCATCCCTCACTGCCTGTCCAAGATCAGCTACTTCTACCACCACGAGAGTTGCGGTGAGTGCACACCCTGCCGTGAGGGTGGCGCCTGGATCTACAAGACCCTCATGCGGGTGATCTCTGGCTCCGGTCGTGCCGAGGATATCCCCCTCATGAAGGAATTGTGCGACAACATCGAGGGGAAGACGCTATGCGCCTTCGGTTACTCCGTGACCTGGCCGGTGCGCTGGGCGCTCAAGATCTGGCCAGAGGAATTTGACTATCACATCAAACACGGCGCGTGCCCGGCGGGTGATCACCCCTTCGGCACCACTGGACTCATGCCCGCTATCTAGCGTGGCGGTGATCGGCGAACGGCGGGTAGAGGAGATCCGATGGTCAAAGTCGTAATTGACGGACGCGAGGTGGACGTACCTCGTGGCACTGTGCTCGTGGATGCTGCCAAGCAGGTGGGTATCGAGATCCCCGTCTTCTGCTACCACGAGAAGATGAAGCCTGTCGCCGCCTGCCGCATGTGCCTCATCGAGATCGAGAAGATGCGCGGTCTACAGCCCGGCTGCGCCATCACCGCTGCCGAGGGAATGGTGGTGCACACCAACACGCCAGCGGTTGTAGCGCAGCAGAAGGCGCTGCTGGAGTTTTTGCTCATCAACCACCCGCTGGATTGCCCGGTGTGTGACAAGGGCGGGGAGTGCCCGCTCCAGGACAACACCTTCAAGTACGGCCCGGGCAACAGTCGCTACATCGAGCCGAAGCGGCACTTCGTCAAGCCGTTGCAGTTGTCGGAAAAGATCTTTCTCGATCGCGAGCGCTGCATCCTGTGCTACCGCTGCGTCCGCTTCCACTCCGACATCGCGCAAGACAACGCGCTGGGCATGATTAAACGGGGGGCCGAGTCTGAAATCGGCGTCGCACCGGGGCACACGCTGGATTCGCCGTTCCAGGGCAACATCATCGAGATATGCCCAGTGGGCGCGCTCACTAGCAGCCTGTACCGCTTCACCGCCCGTCCGTGGGACATCCAGAACGTGCCGACCGTCTGTGCCCAGTGCGCGGTGGGGTGCAACATCTCGCTCACTGTTCGCGAAAACGCGGTCAAGCGCGTGCTCGCCCGGCGCAACGATCCCGTTGACGATGGCTGGATCTGTGACACCGGCCGGTTTACCTACGAGTTCGTCAACTCGCCTGAGCGGCTCACCACACCGCTGGTGCGCAAAGATGGCGAATTCGTCGCGGTGGGCTGGACCGAAGCCCTCACGACCATTGCTAGCAAGTTCCAAGCCATCAAGGACGAGCACGGCGCCATCGCCGGCTTGGTGTCCCCGACCCTCACCAACGAAGAGTTGTATCTGTTCCAGAAGTTCTTCCGGACCGTGATCGGCACCAACAGCATCGACTATCGCTCCGCTGGCCAGGCCGACACCGATGCGGTGCTCCAGGCCGAGTTCGGGCAGCGTGCCGGAACCGGCTCCATCCAAGGTCTCGAACAAGCCAAAACGATCGTGCTCATCGGCGCCAATCCGCTGCTAGAGCAACCGATCCTGGACCTGCGCATCCGCAAAGCGGCCGGCAACGGTGTTGGCCTTATCACCGTCAATGCCAGCCGGCGACCGCTCGATGATGTGGCGTCGCAGGTATTGCGGGCAACACCTGGCAGCGAACCGGCGGTGGTGCGTGGCATCCTGGCTGCCATGTTCGATTCCGGTAAGGTGTCTCCAGACGCCGAGCGGCGGTTCCCGGGCCTGAGCAAGCGGGTTCGCGACGCCGTCGGCGGCACTACGCCGGCCGATGCTGCGCAGGCTGCTGGCGTCAGTGAAGACAGCATCAAGTCGGCCGCGACTCGGCTGTTGGACCACGGCCCTTCGGCCATCCTGTACAGCGAGAGCTGGGCGGACGGCGCAGGTAACGATGCCGTGACGCTGCTCGCACTGCTCGCCAAGCTGAGCGGCAGCATCGGTGTCGTTGGCGGAGCACTCAACCGGTTGCCGCTTTACGCCAACACCCAGGGCGCCATCGACATGGGAGCCCTGCCACACTTACTCCCTGGGCATCAGCTGGCGTCGAGCAGCGCGGTGCAAGCGTCCATCAAGGAGGCCTGGCGGGCCGACCTGCCTGCCACCACCGGGCTGGACGTAGCTGGCATTGTGAGCGCGGCCAGTGGTGGCAAGCTGCAAGCGCTGTACATCAGCGGGCAAGACCCAGCCAGTAAGTGGGGGCCAGAGGTGCGCAATGCGCTGGCCGACGTACCCTTCCTGGTAGTCCAGGACGCGTTCCTGACCGAGACGGCCAGAGGCGCCGATGTGGTGCTGCCAGCGGTGACCTTCGCCGAGGAGAATGGCACGCTCACCAGCCTGGAGCGGCGCATTCAGCGCCTGCGCCCGTCGATACAGCAAGCGGGTGACTCGTTACCGGGCTGGCAGATCATAAGCGACCTGGCCAACCGGATGGGTGGGCGCTTCTTCTACGGCAGCGCTGCCGAAGTGATGGTCGAAATCGCCGCAGTCGTGCCCCAGTACGCGGGCGTGACGTATGGCCGCATTGGCGCCAAGGGCATTCAGTGGCCAGTACCGTCACGGCAGAGCCCCGGGACCGCTTTCATGTACGTCGACCCACAACCCGAAGCGGCGCCTCAGCCTGCGCCGGCTGCAAGCTAAGGAGAC
>JANWJO010000205.1 GCA_025449435.1 Chloroflexota bacterium
GCGCGCAAGATCGAAACGGTCGCTGAATTGCCAAACCTCGTCACTCAGATGCACTTGACTGAACAGTGCGAGATATTCGGAGTTTGTGTGGCACTTGACCGCGCGCAGCCGGGCCAGCAGCGCTTCGAGTTCGGCGCATTTGTCGACGTAGGCGTCGGCGAGGGCGAGCACGGCGGGGTCACCATCCTGCAGTTCGAGTTGCCACGGGCATTGGGCGGTGCAATAGGCGCGCATCCCTGCCCTGGTCAGCGTCCTGTAGGCTGGCGCACCGCAGTTTGGGCAGTCCCTCGGCATGCTGGTGTTGCCATACCGCGCCCTGATCGCTGCGAGCGTCGCGGCATCAATGGCTGTCATGCGCTGCGTCCTTCCATCTGGTGCTCGATGCCGCCCAGCTCTTCGAGCAGCGCGCAGTACCGTTGCAACTGGCGATCAAGTTCGGCCTCGCGTTGGTCGTAGGTGGGTGTGCCGGAGAGATGCACGTGCGCGGTGAGCCACGCGTGTTCGGTGTCTATCCAGTCCCCGCCCTTGATGAGGCGCGCCTTGAGTGCCGCGTAGCGCTCAGCAAGTGCCAGCGCTGGCGGATCGGGGAGGGTCGTCACTACGCCATCGACGCGTAGTGCACCGGAGCGAGTGACTTGCACGCCGGAGCGTTCGAGACGTTGGAGGAGCGAGTCAACCATTGGAAGCCATCCTTTCAGGAGCGTGACTGGGGCCAGCACGTCATGGCCACGCGGGCATGTGCGGTCGGTGGTGGTGGTGTGCCAGCGCTGGCAACGCGGACACCACATGCTGTGCGTCCATTCCGGCTCCCGGCCAGCACCGAGATGGACGCGCTTGACCTCGAAACGTGGCTTGGCGGGGTCGGGGAGCACATCGGCAATCCGTTGCATGTGCGTTGTCACGATGCGCCGCCAAGCACCGGGGACTTATCGCGCACATTAAAACGCACTTGCAGCGCAGCCCTACAAGGGCCACTACCAGAGGAAATACCTACTTGGAGCGCAATAACGCATAAAACGCAGTTATGAACATAGAACGCTCTACCCTTTACTCTTTGCTTGTTTACTCTCGCGTACATGTGTGAAAGAGTATTATGTAAATAAGCAATAGTCATAGAGGCGTTGAAAGAATCTCTTTGCGTTCTATGCGTTTTTGCGCTCCAAGTCCGGCTACCAGAGGGAAAGCTTCCCACCGCCCTGCGTTGTAAGGTGCGTTCTAAGTGCGCGATAAGTCTGCTCAGCACAGAAACCACCGTTCGGTAGGCGGCCCGCTCTTCGCCTGCGTCCGCTCCATGCGGGCAATGCCCCGCTCCGCCAGCCGGTCGAGCGCGCTTTGGAGGTCCTTGGTAGTGATGTGTCGCTGAAAGACATCGCGCAGTTCTGTTCTCCTCAGGCCAGTCGCACCAGCCACGCTCAACGCGACGCGTATCTTCTCTTCGGTTGGGTCGCCCTCAGCGCTTGCGCCGAAGATCACGCCTGCACTCTGCTGGCAGTAGTCCCATAGGGCATAGGCTGCGAGCATGTGTTCCTGGCGCACCACAATGGACAGGTCCAGCAGCGCATAGATGCACGCCAGGCGCAGGACGTGCGGCTCACTGCGCGCCGTCACTGCCCCCACCAATCCTGGCTGGCTGGCCGTCAACTCGTGATAGAGCTTCGGCCAGCTTGCCGTCCGCACCTCTTCATCGTGGATGATCAAGCGCTCAGTTGTGCCGAACGTGATAGCCTCGTACAGGCGGCGCGCCAAGGGTGATAGCGCGGCATCGGTCAGCGCGCCGCCGTAGGGCAGTTCCTTCGACCGCCGTACGCAGACCCACAAAAAGCGGTTGGCAAAGCCGTTGGCACCTTCGAGCATCGTGAGATCGCGGCGCAACTCTTCTTGCGTGATGTGGCCAATGATGCTGATATGCGCGTTGGTCGCCATCGCTGGGAAGTTCTTGGTCATGATGCTCAGGACGTTATTGCCGTCCCACGCCTTGCGGATGACCGGCGACAGCGTGTTGCCGTCGCGCGAGAGCACCCGTAGCGTGCTTGAGAGTTCGCTTTCCTCAATCAGCAGGCGCTTATCATGGACGCCCTCATCGGTGACCGTGCGTTGATAGGTCACGCTCTTGGTTTTGCTATCCTTGATCGGCTTGGTTTCTTCGATGGGGTCCCGTACGTTCCAGATCAACCCCTCACCGCTCGATAGACCGTCCTTGCGCCGGTCATGTATCCAGCGATCACCACCGAACAGCGCTGCCAGCTCGAATAGGTGGGTGACGTGGCGGGCGCTGGTGCCCTTGCGCGCTTTGGCCGTCTCGCCCACGATGCCGCAAAACTCGTTAAGGCCGTGGCGTGTCTGTTCGACCATCAAGTGAGGGCCACGTCCCACCACATTGCCAAACGCCACGAGGAATTGCGCTAGGATGGCAACCGAATCGGCTTCGGTGTGCGGGTCAACGGTGCGTACAAAGTCCCCAGCCAGGCCGTGTAGCGCCAGCGGGCTCAGCGTGTCCGGCCAGGGGGGCGGTGCATCTGACTCGTCTGCTGGTGCCTGATTCCCACCACGCGGGGGGAAGTGAATCACCGGGTCATAGCGCCGGGCGAGTTCCCGCGCCGCCGCCTGCATGTCGCCGCCGTACTCAAGTAGTGCAAAAGCGGCAAACTTGGTGTAACTCCGGCCCGGCTCGAAGGGCGCAGCAGCAGATGACCATACCCACAGGTTCCCGCGTGGCGTGGTATTGGCGGAACGGGCGCGCGGATCGCCCTTGCCGGGTCGTATCCAGACTTCTGTATCGCCTCGTTGCTCGCCACGTTCCCATAGGTGCGGCTCCAGGATGGCAGTCCAGGTCGTCTCACGGTTGAACCGGTCACCAGGCCGTTCGCCGTCACCTGCTGCTGGTTCCGGCTCTTCATCTTCCCCATGTGCCGGCGGTTCCGGCAGGTCGTTGGGGTCAAACGCCGCGCCGTCGTGCTTGCGTACATCACCCGTACTGCCCATCGGGCAGGCCGGCAGGTAGTACATGCGACTCGGTTCCCCAACGCCATCGTCAGCGTTTGGTGCAAGTAGTTGCCGTGCGCCTTCCCACGCGAGCGCCCATTCCGCCGGCGCGATGCGTTGCGTCATTGGCAGCACCACCCGCCAACGTGGCTGCTGTGCGGTATGCCGCCAGGTCGTGTGTGCCACGTAGGCATAGGGTGCTAAGAGCTGCCAGTCCGGCGCGCCGTGGTCAAAATCGAACACCAGCGCCGTCAACGCATGCACATTCCTGTCTGCGCGGTGTGCCTGCGCGTACTCTGTTGGCGACCAGAGCGGCCCGTCTTTGTCCTCACGCTGCTGATGCGTGCTCAGCAGGCCGGCTAGCTGCGCCCAGGTGAGTGTGACGATCTTTGGGTTGGCGTCCTCTTGATCGTTGAAACGCGCAATGGTGATGCCGTCTGCTGTCACCACGCGTGCCCCTCATGTCCGCGCGAGTCCGTCCCGAGCATTTAGCGCACCCCCTTGCGGAGCTGATCGAAAGCGGCATTGATCGCTTGCATACGGCGCGTTGCCGCTGCGCGTTCGCCCTCCGGCTTCATATCCGGATGCTCCAGCTTTGCCAGGCACTTCCAGGCCGCCTCGACCAGTGATGGCGGCGCTGTGGGTAATAGGTGCAAAATGGCGTGCGGCCCGGTAGGCGGTCCGTAACGCGGCGGCGGAGGAGGAGGAGGAGGCGGCGAAACTGGCTCGCTTTCATCAGTGACGTTCACCGGATCGAAGTACCGGCGTAGAATGGCAATGCCTTCCGCCGCGTAGACGCGGCTGATCGTCCAGCACTTCTCTTCGGCGTCCCAGGATCGATGAACGGCGGGTATCTCTTCTTTCAGTGCAGCTACGGCCAGTGGGTGATACCGAAACGAGAGCAGCACACTGCCCGTCATGAGCACCACCACTTTGGCCCCAGCAAACACCGGCACGCCGCCTCCCCCTCTTTCGCCCTAGAACGGCTCTTCGCCGGTACCCATCGGCAGCACGTCACCAATGCGGTTGCGCTCGAAGTTCTGATCGTCCGTTTCCAGGGTGACCGTGAGCTTGCACGGCTTGCCGATCAGCGCTTCCAGGTCAATGACTTCCCCGGTAGCGAGCTTGCGTCCGAGCAGCGCGCTCACCCAGCGGTTGGCCTTGGCCTTGGGGCCAAAGCGCGGCGAGCTGGAGCCCGACACCTCAACGGTCTTTTTTTTGCCGACGATGGCAAACGTCCAAAACAGGTAACTCGTGCTGCCGTTGTCGTACTGGCTCGGCTGGGTGCTTTCGCGTTCCTCAACGCTCTTGAGCGTGGCGTCATACACGCCAGCAGGAATGATCGGCTGCGCTTCGTAGGGTGCTGGTACGGTAAACGTGAGTGGCATTGCTGTTCTTTTTCTTCCTGTGTGGTTGGGGGCAACATCCCCCTATCGCGGTACCGCCGCGTCGGGTGTCAAACAACCGGCCGCGCCTTGCGCGGTGTGGGCGCTGCCATCACCACTCCAGGTCCGTCAGGGAGCCATCGCGTTCAATGCGCCAGGTCTGCCAGGTCCCAGTAGGTGTGAGCCAGGCCAGCAGGCACAGCGTGTTAGCGGGTCGTGGCCACGCTAGGTAGCGCGTCAACCAGGCGTGGTCGAGATGCGGCTTGGTCGCTGTGGCCTTGACCTGGGCGCAGATCAGTTGGTGCTCGGTGATGCCGAGCACGTCGAATCCCCATATGTCTTTATTGAATCGTGCGCTGGCGTTGCCGCCGTAGCGCCAGAGGGCAGCGGTGGGGAACACGCGCGTGAGTTCGCGCATAAACGCTTCCTCAGCGGCTGCGCCGGTGCGCTGGTTGTAGCGGGCTTGCAAGGAGCGCGGGAGGGCGGTCGCCATTACATGGCCGCCGGTGGATACGGCTCGCTGGTGTCAGATCGCATTAGAACCTGCAACCGGTGAATGGTGTCCCGGCACGTGTCGAGCAAGGTGTATTGCTCAAGGGTGAGCGGCCCATCCCTCAGCAGGATGTTGACGGCGCGTTCGATGTCCCCAAGAAGTTCGTATGAACGGCGTTTCCGGTCGAACGCCGTGCTGGTGTACGTCCTCACGCCATCTCCTCTCGATACCCGCGCCTCAATGCGGCATCCCGTAGCCGGATAAACGTCGCCTCAGCAGGCGCGATGGCGTCAAACTGGTAGCTGCGTTCCAAGTTCCCCGGCGCGATGCCGTGCTGCACCACGAGCTGCACTTCCCCCAGCAGGTTGGGCAGCAGGCGCAAGATGTAGACCCGTAGCTCGCTCTGCGTCTCACGCACCAGATGCACGTGGTAGCTCGGCAGCACGCGGGGGGTGGCGAGAGCTGCTACGCGTTGTGCCGTCCCCTCTCTGAACGCGCGTTCAACGGCCACACCAGCCTGGCGGCGGCAACGGTCACTGCAATAGCTCACGCGCCGCGACAGGTGGTAGTAGTTCGCCTCGCACCACCGGCATTGCTCCACCGGCAGGAACGTGTCGATAAAGGCGGCAAGCTCGCTACTCTGCCAGCCGTGGGCCTTGACGATGCGCTCAATGGGCCGCCAGTAGCCACACTCCACGAGCCAGTCGAGTTTGCGCGCCATCGGTAGCCGGTCGTTGGCCGGGTCCACACGCAAGGCGGGGAGGGGGATGCGCTCAGCGACCATCAAGCACCCTCGTCTATCAATGCGGGTTGTCGTGTGCGCTGGTTGCCCAACGCCTCAAGGTTGCGCAGTGCCTGGCGGAAGTAGCTGAGTTTGAGTTCAACGCCAACGCCACGGCGCCCAGCCTGCACTGCCGCGTATACCTCAGATCCCACGCCCATAAATGGCGTCAACACGGTCTCGCCTGGGTTGCTCCACAGCGCTAGGCAGCGCTCGATGACATCCAGTTGCAGCGGGTGGACGTGCTTTTCGTCCTCCTCATCGCGCGCTTCCTGGAATGGCAGCACCCGATCAAGCCGCACATCGTCCCAGAAGGCCGATGCATACTGCCGCCATATCCAGTGGGAGTACCGGTTTTCGATCTGGCTTCCGGTCCAGCCGCGATAGCGCAGCACGTCGTTAGGTGGCTTGCGTTCGCCAGCGTATTCCGTCAGGCCAGTCGGGTGCGCGATCGGTACTGGATTGTTGCCGCGCTTGCGGAACACCAGCAGATAGTCCGCACTGGCTACCGAGCACTGCGCCGAGTCGTCAACGATGGTGCGATGGGCGAGCCCCTTGGTGAGTGTGCGATTGCGTACGGTGAGCGGCTCTTTCCACACGTGATAGCGCGCCACGTAGCCGAAGCCGCAGCGGTTGTGCAGTCGGATGATGTCGCCGGGGAAGTCGGCGAGTTCGTCGCCGTGGCCGGTGTGCGATGATGGCACATCCATACAATGCACCGCCGTCATCCGGCCCGGCATCGTCACACGGTGCAACTCGCGCACCACAAACTCGTAGTGCGCCAGAAACTCCTCGTAGTTGCGACTATTGCTCAGGTCGCGGTCGCTACTGGAGTACTGGTACAAGCCCGCAAAGGGCGGCGAGTACACGGAGAGATGCACCGCATCATTGGGCAGCGCTGCAATCACGTCGATACAGTCGCCGTGATAGATCGCGTATTCGTTGGTAATGACTTGCTCAGCCGTTGCTATAGCCATGAAGGCATCTCCACTCGTTGCGTTTTGTGGTCATCGCGTGCCACGTTCAGCGCCTCACGCATATGCAGCACCAGAGCATCAAACATATGGGCCGCCTGCTCGGCCTTGCGGTGTAGATTGCGCAGGGCGCTTTCACCGCCTGGCGTGGTAACGAGGTCCACCGAAACAGCCGACTGCTGGCCAAACCGCCAGCACCGGCGTACCGCCTGGTAATACTGCTCGAAGCTGTGCGAGGGGAAGTAGGTCAGATGGTGGCAGTGCCGCCAGTTCAGTCCCCAGCCCGCGATTAATGGCTTTGTGACCAGAACACGGACCTGGCCAGCGCCAAAGGCTGTCAGCTTTTCCTCTTTGGCTTCGACACTTTCCGACCCACTCACCTGCACAGCGCCAGGGATAAGTTCGGTCAACAGGTCGCCCTCACGGTTGAGGTGACACCAGGCGATAGCGCGTTCGCTGTGGCCAAGGAGCGACGCGGCGACCTCGCAGCGCTCCGTGAGCGTGCGCCGCAGTTCCTCGCGTTCCTCGTGCAAGCCCAACGCGGGCACATCGAACAGACGGCCAGGAGTTACCTGGGCCGCCTCCACAACGTTCTGTTGATGGGTCAGCGGTGGCAAGCAAAAACCATCATCGGCGAACCCTAGATCCGACGGCTTGCGCAGGGCGCGCGCCCACGATGCCACCCAACGCCAGAATGGAGTTTCGGCGTGCCCCTTGAACCGCCATTCCGTTGACTGGCCAAAGAACCGCCCGTGCTGTGCCGTTGCGCCCTGTCGGTTCGTGAAAAACCGCCCCAGCATGTCGGTGTGTCCGAGGTAGCCCAGCGCCTCACTGGAGGTCCCGAGTTCCACATAGTCATTGGGAGCGGCCGTCGCTGTACAGAGCAGCCGGTAGCGATGGGTGCGCAGGAACTCGGTCACCAGTGCGCGACGTGCGCCGTCGAACGCCTTGATGGCGCTCGATTCATCACACACCACGCCGCCGTAGTCGTGCGTGTCGAATAGGTGTAGCCGGTCATAGTTGGTAATCGTGATACCGGCAGTCACACGGCCTGTTTTGGATACTGCGGCATCGATGCCGAACTTTTCCGCCTCGTGCTGCGTCTGAAACGAGACGGCCAGCGGCGTGACAATAAGCACCGGCTTTCCGGTGACACGCCGGACATTTTCCGCCCATACGAGCTGTTGCGGCGTTTTGCCCAGCCCGCAGTCCTCAAACAAGGCCGCGCGCCCTTGCCGGATGGCCCACTCCACGAGCGAACGCTGGAAGGGGAACAGGAAATCGGGCAGCCAAACAGGTGCCACACCCGATGCTTCATTCCATTGCCGTTTCTGGTCGAGGAACGCGGCGTACGGGTCTATGCGCGTTGGTGCAGATGGCGACGCTATGGCGACCATCACAGCCTCCCCGCCAGATGCGCGCGCACACCCTCAAACGCCAGGTACAGCACAAACGCCGCGATGATGGCCACCGCCGTCAGCGTCTCGTGATGGCGTGCCCACGTCCACTTCAGTGGCGTCCACCAGGACGCACGCCGCCGCAGTGGCAGCAAGCGCAACCGTGGGCGGGTCACTGGGTGCCCGTATTCGTCATAGGTCAGGTATTCGGGTGCGTTCATCGTGTCCCCCAACCGAAACGGAGCACGCTTATACGAACGAAGCGCCTGCCCCACAAAATTGACCAACTGCACGACGGCGACCAGATATCCACATCGGCAATGCCTGGCCTGCCCCTGTCGTCGATCAAGACGACGCCATGCGTGGCGACATCAACGAGTGAGCCCAATGGCAGCCAGTAATCGCCACCGGCTGAGCCGGGAGCGGTGTAGCGACCTGAAGCGGTAATCCCGTGGTCACAGTAGCTAGACACGTTGCCGATCTTGGTATAGAGCGGCCGGTTGATGGCCACCAAAGCGGGCGGCGCTACTGGCGGTGTTGGCGCCGGGAACGACCACGGCGGTTGCAGCCCCGCCACCACCATGCAGGCGACAATGAGGCGGTGAGGGGTCATGAGGACGCCCCTTCCGCCTTCAGCGCCGCCATGGCACGGTCGAACACATCGAGCACGCGCCGCTTGCTCCGGCTTTCATCATTGAAGGCCACGATATCCACGTCTTCTGGGCAAAAGTGCTCAAGAAAGGTCAACGTGTCGTTTAGGGACTCCGGAGGCAGCACTTCCTCATAGTTGGCGATGCTGACTTCCACTGCGCCGGATGCACACCAGCGACAGGCGCGCGGGTCAAGGGGGTCTATTTCCCGCCCGCCGACCTCTCGTGCGGATACGCCGCGCGTCCAACCGAGTTCAATGCGGGTACGTGCTCCCTCGATGATGGCGAGGCGGGTTGCTGTGGTCATCCGTTTGCCCCTTCCTCAGTGCCTGGCAGTCGTGCCTGCTTGGTGCCTGTGGCTTTCGCCGGCTTGTTTTGGTGGGGGCACCGCGTCCAGTCCATTGCGCGGACTTCTTCGACGGTGTGGCGTGAGATGGTCA
>JANWJO010000206.1 GCA_025449435.1 Chloroflexota bacterium
CGCACACCGCACACCTAGCGGTATGATCCGGTTTCGCCATCCGGCTGGGGCGCGTTACACTTGATGCGAACAAGTGTTCGGAAAGGGTCATGAGCATGCCCGCGCAACGCCTCACGGCCCCGCAGCCCACCCCCGAAGACGCCCAGGCTGATCTGCATCTGCGCCCGCAGCGTTTTGAGGACTTCCCCGGGCAAGAGGGTGTCAAGGAGCAGTTGCGCATCCAACTGCAGGCGGCGCTGGCGCGGCGGGAGGCGCTCGACCACATCCTGTTCTATGGTCCACCCGGACTGGGCAAGACCAGCCTGGCCCATATCCTGGCCCATGAGATGGGCGTGTCGGTGAGGGAAACGTCGGGTCCGGCCCTGGAGCGGCAAGGCGACCTCATTGGCTTGCTGACGAGCCTGAAAGAAAACGACATCTTCTTCATCGACGAGGTGCACCGCCTCAACCCCGTGCTGGAAGAGGTGCTGTACCCGGCAATGGAGGACTTCGGCGTCGATGTGCTGGTGGGTCAAGGGCCTGGGGCGCGTTCGATCCGCGTCAACCTGCCGCGGGTTACCATTGTGGGCGCCACCACCCGGTTCGGGTCGCTCACCGCGCCGTTCAGGGCTCGCTTTGGCTCGACACTGCGCCTGGACTACTACGACGTGGACGCGCTGTGCCTCATCCTGCGCCGGTCGGCGCGCATCTTGAAGGTGCCGGCAGATGACGCCGGACTGGAAGAGATCGCCAAACGGGCACGTGGCACGCCGCGCGTGGCCAACCGGCTGTTGCGGCGCGTGCGCGACTTTGCCCAAGTGCGCGCGACGGGAACCGTGGACGTGGCCACCGCCATAGCAGCGCTGGAAATGCTGGGCGTTGACCACGTGGGGCTCGACGAAGTAGACCGTGAGTTGCTGCGCACCATCGTGCAGAAGTTTGAGGGCCGCGCGGTTGGTCGAGACACGCTGGCCGCCGCTATGAGCGAGGCGCCAGAGACCATCGAGGATGTGTATGAGCCGTACTTGCTTCAAAACGGCTTCTTAGAACTTACGCCAAGGGGACGCAAAGCCACGCCTAAAGCCTACCGACATCTGGGTTTGTCGATGCCGCCTTCGGTGGACCGCCCGTCCCTGTTTTAGCGCTCACGAAGCTGGCCATACCGCCAGGTGCGCGGTATGCTATGCGCTTCTTGTTTCCACGACATAAGGATGGGCAATGACCAGGCATTTCCTCTCCGTCAGCGACGTGACCGAAGCCGAGGCGCTGCACCTGTTGGAGGCAGCCGAGGTGCTCAAGGGCCAGCGTCACAACAGGGAAGCGCACCCGCTGGCCGGGAAGAGCGTCGCCTTGCTGTTCCAACATCCGTCACTGCGTACCAAGATGTCGTTCGACGTGGCGGCCTACGAATCCGGTGCCCACCCCATCTACATGGGCAACGACGAAGTGAAGATGGGCGAGCGAGAAAGCCCGGCCGATGTGGCGCGCGTGCTGTCGCGCTACGTCGATGCCATCGTGGCCCGGCTGCGCAGCCATGCCGAACTCGAACAACTGGCCGCTGCTGCCACGGTCCCGGTGATCAACGCGCTCACCGACGTCGAGCATCCTTGCCAGGCGCTGGCTGATCTGCAGACACTGCTCCAACGCCAGGGGAGCTTGGCTGGCAAGCACCTGGTGTATCTGGGCGACGCCGATAACAATGTGGCGACCTCGCTGCTGCTGCTCGCCCCACGCCTAGGCGTGTCGATCACGCTGGCCTGTCCAGAGGCTTACGGTCCGGCGAAGAAGGTGCTCGAGGCAGCGCGCGTGCCGGGCGCCGCGCCGGTCTGCGTGGTCCACGATGTGACCTCGCTCGACCTGAGCCACGCCGACGCGCTGTACACGGACGTGTGGGTGAGCATGGGGCAAGAGCAGGAGACGGCTGTACGCAAAGCCGCATTGCAACCGTACCAACTTAACGCAGCGCTATTGGCACGAACACCAGCACACTGCATCGTGTTGCATTGCCTGCCAGCCAAACGCGGACAAGAGATCACGGCCGAGGTCCTAGAAGGGTCTCAGTCGGCGGTATTCGACCAGGCGGAGAACCGGCTGCACTCCCAGAAGGCCATCCTGCAGTGGCTGGTACGAGCGTGAGTCCATCGCATGCCTGAGCCAGCAGCAAGCCGGCAGCCCTGGAGCACCCGGTTTGAACAACCGGCGGATGCGCTGTCGGAGTCGTTCAACGCGTCGATTGGGTTCGATCAGCGTCTGGCCGCCTACGACATCGCGGGCAGCATCGCCCACGTGCGCATGCTGGCGCACCAGGGGATCATCCAGCCAGAGGAAGCCGAGCAGCTCGTCGCTGGCTTGTCGGCGATCCTCGAGGAAATCGAGGCTGGCCAGTTTGCCTTCCGCACGGATCGTGAAGACGTGCACATGAACGTGGAGGCGGCGTTAGCCGAGCGCATCGGGCCGGTCGCGGGCAAACTGCACACCGGCAGGAGTCGCAACGACCAGGTGGCGCTGGACGTGCGCCTGTTCACGCGCGATGCCATTGATACGCTGCGTTTAGATGTGCTGTCGTTCATTGGCGCCCTGCTGCAGCAAGCTGGCGCTCATCTGGACACGATACTGCCGGGGTACACCCACGTGCAACGCGCGCAGCCGGTATTGCTGGCGCACCACTTCCTGGCCTACGTTGAGATGGCGCGGCGCGATATCGACCGGCTCGACGATGCTCGCCGCCGTACCAACGTGCTGCCGCTGGGAGCGGGCGCGCTGGCAGGGTCAACCTTCCCGCTGGATCGCGACGATGTGGGCCAGCAGCTCCATTTTGATGGGATCACCCGCAACAGCCTGGATGCCGTGGCCGATCGCGACTTCGTGCTGGACTTTCTCAACTCCTGCAGCTTGATCATGGTGCACCTGTCGCGGCTGGCCGAGGAACTCGTATGGTGGTCCAGCCAGGAGTTTGGTTTCGTGACATTGAGCGACGCCTACGCTACCGGCAGCTCGATGATGCCCCAGAAGAAGAACCCCGATTCCGCCGAGTTAGTGCGCGGCAAGGCAGGGCGGGTGTTTGGCCACGTGTTGGGCATGCTCACCACGCTGAAGGGGCTACCCCTGTCCTACAACAAGGACATGCAGGAGGACAAAGAGCCGCTGTTTGATGCCTACGACACGGTGCACAATTGCTTGCGCATCATGGCAGGCGTGGTAGGCACGCTGCGCGTTCACACCGGCGCCATGCGCACGGCCACAGCGCGCGGCCACCTCACCGCGACCGACCTGGCCGATTGGCTAGTGACGGGCGGCACGCCATTTCGTGAGGCGCACGGCATCGTGGCTACCCTGGTTCGCCAATGCGAACGAGCGGGCCGGCCGTTAGAGAGCTTGAGCGTAGCCGAACTACGCGCGGTGTCGCCGCTGTTCAACCAGAACGCGTTGAGCGCACTCGATGTCGAAAAGTCTATTGCCCGGCGAGACGTGCCCGGCGGCACGGCAAAGGGTCGTGTGGAAGCAGCGTTGCATGAGGCGACAGTGTGGCTCAGCCAGCAGCAGACTGCCGTCACTGAACGGTAATTTGCCCCACCACAAGCACATCGCCACAAACGGTCCCCGAACTCTGGATGAGCAGCAGCCGTTTCACGGTGACTGGGCCGTACTCGCCCGGCTTCGCAGCGGGGCGGAGGCCGTGATCGGGCCGCCAGCACTGCCACTCGCTGGGCGCCAATTGCCCAGCCGGCACGCGCCAGCGCCGGAACTGCCAGCGTGCCGAACACTACTGACAGGAAGCGCAGGCACTGCGCTGAGAAGGTAGGCGCGAAACTCCCGTCTCCGCGCAAGTCTTTGGCGCCGAGCGCCCAGCACCGCGCCAGGAACGCCGCCAGGGTGATAGCTGCAACTGTCCACTGGATGCTCATACTCGTCGCGGCGTGGAGCGAAGCTGGCTCACCAATGCGATCACGAGCGATGCCAGCAGCAGCACGAACGCCACCAGCGCCGCGAGCAAGCCGCGCTGTAACCCTGGCGGCGAATAACTCAAGGCAATGGCGTGATTGCCCGCATCCAAGCGAAGGGCCATCAACGCATAGTCGGCGTGCAGCAGATCGGCCGGCTCGCCGTCTACGGTGGCCGTCCAGCCCGGTGCGTACGGTTCACTAATCACCAGCACCGCATTGTCGGTGACACTCACCGTCATCTGGAGAGACTCGGGAGTGGGCGCGAACACCTCCTCGTGTTGATCGGTCGGGAGCTTGGGACCCTGTATGCCGCTTACGGGCTGTTCGAGCACAACGGTGTCGCCCAACTGCGGCACCTTGAGCGCTTGCGCGAGGGCCGCCGCCGGCGCATCAGCCACGATCACATTTCTTACGGCCCACGCCCGTGGCAGCCCGTACTGCATGCGGTACACACTCAGGTCTGCTGTGTGGGCGACCAGCGAAAAACCATTGCCGGGATCATTCTTGCTGACCACATAGCCCACGTTAAACAGCAGCCACGTGCGATAGTGATCAGGCTGGTTCAGCACGCCGAGCGTGCGCTCCAAGCTAATCGGGTCATCACCGCCGATGGCAGGCAAACTGACAAGGGCGCCCACATTACGGGGCAACTCCCCGCTACGCAGAGAGTCGAACCGCCAGATGCCTGGTTGTTGCCGCAGCACGGCCATCGCGGCTGGCGCCGGATCAGGCGCAGGGTTGGTGGCCTGCTGATTGAGCTGCCAGTTCGCACCGAACAGGTTGACGACTGGCAGCACCACGAGGACCGCAATGGCGAGCTTGAAATGCCACAAGCCGAGCGCCGCACACCCAATGGCAATCAGGGCAGCCGCCACCAGGGCAACAACCACCAGTTGACGGGTAGCCACGTCCGGCACGAAGCCTAAGTTGTTCCCAGGTGGGGACGTTTGCCAGAGCGACGCCGAGGCCAGCAACGTCAGGGCCAGCGCGGCCAGCGCCGGTAGCACCTGGACGACCAAGGGTAGTGTGGTGAACCGTCGCTGGGCGACACGCAGTTGTGTGCCCGACGCCAGGATGACCGCCGTGCCCGATCCGGCCAGCACCGCCAGGCTGAACGACACGAGATAGGCAGCACGCTCCTGGTCGCGAAACGAGGCGAACAGCGGCATATGCGCGTACAGGAATGCGTACAGCGGACCGTGGCCGCCCAAGGCGAGCAGTCCAGCGAGCACCATCAGCACCAGCCAGGGCCAGGACTGGCGACGGCGCAGGCTCACCACCGCCAGCAAGAGGGGAAGAACTCCGATGTAGTAGCTGCGCTGGAAGAAGCCACCTGGCGACAGCAACTCCCAGAAGTCGGAGGGGTCATACCCACCCGATGCATCTTTGTAGCTGAGCGCCACACGGTTAGTAGCCGGTA
>JANWJO010000207.1 GCA_025449435.1 Chloroflexota bacterium
CGACGTGTTGTCGGTGCTCAAGCCGAAGGTGATCAACACCACCATCGACGCGGATATCTACCTGTTCCCTGGGGTCGAGCCGGTCACCCTGATGGGCGAGATCACCAAGGCGGTGGGCGACATGATCGTGGCGCTCAATTGGCTGGGCGCCGACCTGACGTTGTTGGCGTTGGACGGCGCCTTTGCGCAGGCGGGAGTCTACAACAAGAAGATCCGCTCGCCCGCCGCCGACGTGCTGGCTGGGCTCGACACTATCATCAACATCCAATCGGCCAGCCTGACCTATAAGGGTTATGGAGAATGATCCAATGGCTTTCGTGTACGCCATTATGGTTGATGGAGTCATTCGCTACATCGGCAAGGGGACCACGCTGCGCCGTCCGCTGTATCATGTGAAGGCGGCTTCAGCTATCAACGCCAAGCGCGCAATTGGATTGAAGGTCAAAGCGCTCAAATTCCACAACCGCTTGGCAAAGGCCCTGCGTGAGGGAGCTAAAATTGAGCATATCATTCTTGTTGAAGGGTTGAGTGACAAAAGAGCCTTTGCGCGTGAAGTAATTGAGATTTCAACACGCCGTGGTTTGTGGAACGAGGACGCTGGAGGAAAGGGTGTTTCGTCAAACCTTCGCAAAACTCTCTGGCGGGACGACCCCACCTACCGAGAAAAAATGTTGGAGCATAACAAACGAATTTGCGTGCTTCCCAGGGAGTGCGGCGGAGCCGCTATTACTGCGTACAATAAAAGCGACATTGGTCGGCGTCGCGTTTCCGAAGTAAGCAAGCAGCGTTGGGCCGATCCCGAATACAAGCGTCGTTTAAGCGCAGCCCTTTCTAAAGGGTGGCAGCGCCGTAAGCAGGGTTACGGCGAATAACCGATGGCTACCAGTTATTACACGCCTGGGAATCAGAATGTACTGACGCTATCGGGCACGACCAGCTCGCTGATCCTTCCGGTCAATATCCCGGACGGGTTCCTGCTGATCCTGACCGCGGAGTGGTCGTACAATGCCCAGACCGGTGGTGGCAACCCCGACGGCACCGACGTCGGCTTGACCATCGTCGACAACACCGGCGCCAACAACGACTGGCAAGCCAACCTACGGCAGAACTTCGACGGGTCGGTGACCCCGCACGGCATCAACAGCTGTGTCACCTGGATCACCAGCAAGGGGTTCGCAGGCAGCGGCAAGTCGGTGACCATGACGTTCGCCGCCGACATGCATGTCGGGTGGCAGGTCCATTGGTTGCTGTACGGCGACTTCCAGCTCGACCAATTGGCGGTTGGGCAGGTCACCACCGGATCGGACGGGGTGGCGACATCGCCTACGGTCACCCCCGCCTGGGATGGCGCGCTGCTGTTCTGCTACATGGCGATGCACGCACACGGCACCGACTCCGTCACCGCGGGGTCGACGCCAGGGGCGGGCTTCACCAGCATCTACGGCGACGCCACCGCCGCGGTCGAGATCGCCTGCCAAGCCACGGCGGCGCCGGTCAATGCTAGCTTCACCACCGACGTCGGCGCCCGCGCCACGTTGTGGTTGTTGGCGTTCCGTCCCTACGGCTGGGTGCAGAGCGGCAACTGGCCTGGCGGCGGCAACGCGGTGATCGGCTCGGGCACGTCGGTGGCGCAGACCCTGCCGCAGGGCGCGGTCAGCACCAGCCACGCGGTGGTGATCGGCTTCGGCTGGGCGGGCGCTGGGGTCGACGACGCCAGCGTCAACTTCACCGACAACGCCACTGGCGTCACCAACACCTACACGGTATCGCCGCGCATCGTGAACGCGGGCGGCGGTTGGGGCGTGGCCTACTGCGCCGACGTGCGTGGCCACCCGACCACCTTCACCATGCACACCACGACTGCGCACAACATGGCGTTCTGCGCATTCGAGTTCGGCGGCCGCTGGCGGTTCAATTCGCTGGCTTCCAACTCAAACACCAGCGGCACCTTCCCCGCAGGCACCGTGACCCCGGTGCGCGATGGCGGGCTGATCGTATCGGTGCTGGCCAACACCGCGGCGGGTAGCGGTACCAGCGACCTGTACCAGCACAGCCTGGATAATGTGCTGGTGGTGGCGGCCAAGCTACAGGGCGCGGCGGCGGCCATCACCCCGCACTGGACGGTGACGGGCGGCAGCCCCAGCGACATGTTTGCGCTGGCGTTTACCCCTTACGTCAATTTGGCGGTGCAGGCATTGTTAGTGGGTGGAGGCGCTTTCGCCCCACCGCAGTTGAACATGCTGGCGCACATCGGCGCCGCCTTCAGTGGTGGTGGCGCCTTCTATGGCAGCGGCGACTATCGCGGCGGCATCCGCGAGAATATCAGCGCACAGTTCGCTGGTGCGGGCGCACTGACGGTGTGGGTCGATTGGCAGGGTAGCGACCAGATCAACGTCGGCATCGACGAGATCGCGGGCGAAGAGCTTCTGTACCGCAACGCCTCTGGCCTGGAAAAGGCCATGGCCGACGTCGACGCCTATCGGCTCACCGTCACCTACGCCGAGTTGGTGCGCGACCAGTGGGACCCCTACGCCATCAGCAGCCGTAACCTCGGCTACCTGGCTTGGGCGCAAGGAGTCAACCTCTGGGAGGACGATTGGTCGGAGGAGTTCAAGCGCTACTGGACCGCCAACCAGTGGACCTTCAAGTACTATCGCGGCTCCGACCTGGGATTGAAGATGGCGGTCGAGGCGGTCGACGCCAAGATCGTGCGGCTGACGCGGCCGCCTGCGAGCTTCTTCCCTGGCCGCGCGCTCACCACCGCCGAGCGGCAAGCGTATGTGCAGCGCTTCCCGCAGTTGCGGTTGTATCCGTACGCGCCGCGTCCGCAGCTACCCTGGCTCAACTACTTGGGTGGCGTCACCTACAAAGGCGGGCCGCCGCATTACGTTAACAACGGCCGCTTCTTCGGCCCGCTGCGCAAGTTCTACCCGACCAACTACAACGCGGGCGGCGCGTACCTGCGCGCCTGTACGGTGTTCGACCCGCTGACTGGGGTGGAGACGCAATGCACGGCGCGCACTGTGATCGGCATCCCCACACCAGGGCAGAAGGTCATCACCTACGACGAGATCACGCTGCCGCTTGGTAAGGACAATCACTTCTACCCAGGCAGCGGCAATAAGCAGTACCTGTTCCCGCCCAAGAAGTACCCGCTCAACGTCAAGCGCTTCCATTCGGTGGTGCTTGGGGTGATCGATTCCACCCCCAGCCGCATGGTGCGGGTGCCGCGCGACGGGTCGCTACAAAATACGCAGTTCCAGGCGATCTTCACCACCATCGTCCCCAGCCTGCAGCCGCTCAGCGTGCGGCCCGAGACGGTGTCGACGCCGCACCCGATCCGCAAGACCGAGTTCTACTGCGGGCAGCCGCTGGTCAACAAGTTCCTGCCGAAGTCGAATGCGTGGCAGTTCTTGTATGAGCGCTGGTACCTGTTTGACCCGACGCGCAACCCGACCTTCTCGCCAGGTAATGTCTACATGGGGCGGTCGCGCTTCGGCATCAAGAAGTACAGCGCAGAAGCCAAGATTGCCGCCTACTGGAACTGGCCCAGGCGCTCCGCCTACTACGGCGGCTACATGGGGCCTGGCTACTTCTTCGCCCCAGCCAACACCAAGCGCATCGAACAGCTGCAGCGGGCGGTAGTGGCGTCGATGGCGGCGCGCGACACCATCGCTATCAACACCCGCGTCAAGCGGCCGATCCAAATCCGAGATGTGACCCTGCTCGATGGCCGATTTTCGGTTGGGCAGTGGATCACCGACTCATCTTAAGGAGCACCAACGATGGCTGAGAAAGAAGTGTTGTTTGAAGACAACATGGAGACCCAGGCCCAGGACTTCAACAACCTGCAGGAATACCTCGGCGACTCCATCGATCACATCGTGCTCGATGCCATCGCTGCGGGTAATTACTACACCGGGTTGACCGTCAGCAAGGCCGCGTCGACGCAGGTGTCCATCGCCATCGGCCGTTTGTACTGGGGCGGATTCGTCTACGTGCTGGAAGACCCGGTGATCATCGACTTCCAGTCGATCCCCGGCGCTATGCCGGTGACGCAGAAACGGCAGATTGCCATCGTCGCCTGGGGCGCCACCATCCAGAGCGACGTCGAGCCGCGAAATTTTGTCGTCGACGCGGATACCGGCCAAGCGCAGCCGGAAAGCGTGTCGATGACGCAGATCAGGACCTGCAATGTTGGCTCCATTAACGGCGTCGAGGCGCCCAGCCCGAACCCGCCTGCGGTGCCCGCCACCAACCTGCTGATCGCCTACGTGACGCTCGACCCCAGCGGCGTCGTCTCGATCCAGCAAACGACGTCGACACAATTGACTAACCTGACAGCTTTGGCGCAGGCGGTCGGCGGATTGTTGTCATGGCAGGGAATCGTCAACGGACAGATTTCCACCTTGCAGACCAGCCTCGCGGCCTTGGCTGCGCAATTGGCGAACTACGTCACGCTCGATATGTTCAGCAAGCTGTCGGATCTGGTCAACCAGATCTGGCAGATCGTCAACCGCCCACCCAACTTCGCGCTCGATACCATCGACAATTTCTTCGATACCAGCCAGAGCGCGGTCGGAACCAATGTTGACGGTGCCTATAACGCCAACGTTGCCGAAGGCATTCGCTTCGCGCCTGGCGCCACCGCTACCACGCAACTGCAGTTGCTGAACCCGACCGAGCCGACCATCCAGACTTACGAGCACTTCATGCTGCCGAAACCGTCAGGCACACGTGTGCGCATGGATTGCTCGTTCTCTAATCTCGACTTCATAGCCGAACGTATCCTGGCGCATCCCTACTGGGTGTTTGCGCCGCGCTACCTGGCCTGGGCGCGGGATCGGTTCCGCTGCGGCGTGCCGTTCCTGCCCTGCCCGACCCCAGCGCTGTTCACCTGGGTCGGGCTGTTCGACCCGATTTACTGCAACCTGCGCTTCGACGTGGGTGATGCCTGGCCTGGCGTCCCCTGCAATCAGACAGTGAAATATCCGGTCGACGATTGGGATTGGCCGCGCTTCGTCAACTATCGCTATCAGTATTACTGGAGCGACCACGTCGATGTCTATTACTGGAGCAAGGTGCACACCAACCTTAGCTACAGTCACAACCACTTCGGGCAATCGTTCCTCAATTCGCAGGATGGCTGGCTCAGCGGCCTCACCGTGTTCTCGATGGTGCCGAACTATTATCAGCCGTTGTCGCTGCTGATCTTCCGTTGCGACGATCAGGGGGTGCCTGACCATCAGCAGTGCATCGCGCGGCTCGACCTCGATGCCGCTGGCATTCAAGCCTGTTACGGAATAGTGGGCTACGCCGGTGATATTTTCCCCAGTGGGGTTCAGTCTCTATCGACCTATGTCGATCCCAACTTTAGCGGAGAACTTGCGGCTTCCATAGTGGCGGCTGGTGGAATTGTTCTTTCGCAGAACTACTACCCAGGAAACAACGTGATTCAAGTCTTCTACGTAATGCCGGGTAGCATCGCCCCGTTGCGTCTCAACTTCACGCCGGTGTTCCTGGAGGCGGGCAAGCGTTACTCGTTCCACCTGATGTCGACCTTCGATCACCAGTTTGCTTGCACTACTGACCGGTCTTGCTACGGCGTGCACCAGGGCGACTTCTGGGACTACGACGGCAGCTACTGGTTCAGGGTAGGGGCCAGCCCCAAGACGCTGCGCTTCATGCTGCACTTCCTGACCTGGGGCCAGTGGGGGCATCAGCCTTCACCGGCTGGTCAGTTGCGTTACGCGGTGCCGCTGCAGCCGTTGCAGCTTGCTGGTGGCATTCAATCGGTTGACGTGCTGGCTGAGCACATCATTCCCGACGCCACCGACCTCAGCTACGCGGTGCAGGTCGGCGGCAAGTGGTACCCGTTCGCCTCCGACCCGGATAACCCGGTGCTGACCACCAACCCAGCACTGTTGCCATTTCAAGTCATCTTCACTGGCACCACCGACCTGATGCCCGGTGTCAGTCTGGTCAACAGTCAGGTCAAGCTGCAAGGCCCAGCGACCTCCGCCTTCCATCACATCTCCACCTCAATCCCGCGCGGCGGCTCGACCGCAACCGGGGTCAAGGTGCTGGCCAATGTGACTGGCTACGTTTCAGCGCATCACACCGTGGTCGGGTCGCTGCACTACGGCGCCACCCACAAGGCCGCCGACGTCACCGCCAGCGTGCCGTTGTCGGATGGTGTGACCACGCAGTTCACCTGGACCTTCAATGCCACCGGCATCAACGCCTATCAGGTGGAGCTGGATGGCACCACCGACGGCACTGGCAACAACTACGTCGTTAGCCAGCGCTCCGCATTCAGCGCCTAAAAACAGAGGAGCCTTCATGTACGACATCACGGTCGCCAATATCTTCACCACTGCCAACGTGCAGTTCATGCCTGGGCACAAATACACGGTGTCGGATGACATCTACAACGGCAAG
>JANWJO010000208.1 GCA_025449435.1 Chloroflexota bacterium
CGTCGGTGACGTTGCAAGCGATATTGGCGCCGGAATCGACACTGGAACGGGTGGCGGCGGCATCACCGGGCTGATCGGCAACGCTTGGAACACCATGCAGTCGGTTGGTAGCGACGTCATGGGCGGTATCCGTCACGTGGCACGTGATCAGGGTAGCACCGGTCGGGCGGTTGCTGGCGATGTTGGCGGCATGCTGGGCAACGTGATGAACGATAGCGGCTTTGGTGGGCTGCTCAACTCCGTCACCGATACCGGCGGTGGCTTGCTTTCCGATGCTGAGCATTTTGCTGGCAATGTGTGGAACAAGGCTAGCGAGATTGGCAGTGACGTCGCCACGGGTGTGGGCAACTGGGTTGCGGGCTGGGGCCAAAGCCCCAGCGCTCCCAGCCTTCCGTTCCCTGGAGCTGGTGATCCCGACCTTCCGTTCCCTAAAGTTGGTGGTCCCCTTCCCGGATTTCCGTTTCCGGGATTTGGTGGTCCCTCCCACCGGGACTTACCGTCTCTTTAGGCGCTGGCTCCCGCAGGTTTCACTCCGGCGCCAGAGGTGCCGCCACATCAATGGCTCGGTTGGGGCTGGGAGCCCGACAATGCCCTCATGTAGCGCCGTCAGCCGCTGGCAGCCTGCACACCGGCGGGATCAGGACTGGGTCCACGTAGGGCTTCCTTATCACGCCGGACGTCAATCGCAGCGGCCACGAGATCGCTGTGCGCCGAGCGGGCGCCGAAAGCGCACAACACCAGCGCTGGGATGCCCAGCGCGAGCCATAGTGGCAGCAGCACCAGCGCCACTACGCCGATGACCAACCAGGCTAGGCTGGGCAGCAGCAACAAGGTCAGCGCTGCAGCTAAAGCCCACTGTGCCAGCGGTCTGCCGGAAAAGCGGGGCATCACTGTCAGCAATGCAGGCGCCAGGATCACCAGCATCGCCACATCCTGATAGTGCGTATGGTAGGCCGCGAGCAATCCGCCAGCGGTGAACGCCAGCAAGCCTAATGGGACAGCAATGGGAGCCGTGATCCGCCGCCACTGTAATGTCAGCAATGCAAACGTTGCCACACCAAGTGCCAGGCTCAGCGCCACCCCCACGCTCGCAGGCAGGGCCGGCAGGTAGCTCAACAAGCCACGCCAGCCCACCATCTGCCGGGCCGTGATCGACACACTGGCGTCGCCAGCGAACGATTCGATACCGCGCAGCATCGCAACATAGCTGGCCATGCCCTGCGCGCCGGTGAGAAACAGGCACAGGCCGCCCAGCGCGGCGCCACTGGCAACGGCCGCCCATACCGCAGACCAGCGCGTCGACACCAGCAGGTACAGCAGCGGACCCACGGCTACCTGTGGCTTGATAAAGGCCAGCGTAGCCAGCGCCACACCAACTAGCAATGGGCGATCCTCGAGCAGTCCCCAGAAGGCCAGCGCGAACAGCCCGAGCATCAGCCCTACCGGCTGGCCTGCCAGTATGCCCCAACTCACCGGCAAGAAGGCGAAGATGCCAGCACTCCATTGGATTGGGTGGGCCAGTGGCGCACGTGCCGGCCACCAGCGGTGCGCCCACAGCGCTGCGAGCGCCCCCACGATCGCGCACAGTGCGCCGTTGGTGAGTACCCAGGCGAGCACGGCCCGGTGAGGAGACAACTGGTCAAACGGCAGCGCCACGAGCAACTCAATAGGCGGGTTGTCGTAGGGCTGTACTTGTAGTTGCCCCAGGTTCAATCCGCTAGCGTGCAGCAAGCCTTGCTCGGCTGTTTGTTGCAGGCTGAGGTCGTACAGGCGTGGCCAGCCTTGCGTGCTTACGATCTGGCCGGCGGCGTACGAGGCCAAGAAATCGCCCCCAAAGATGCCGGGCGCCCCGTGCGGCCACAACGCCAGCGCTGCCAGCACCAGTTGCGCCAGGGCGAGCACGGGGATACCAAAGCGCAGCAAGTTCGCCATTACCGTACGGTTCATGGCGTTGACCCCTTGGGCACTAGGAGCACGGCCACCCGTCCGGAGGGACGGAAGGTCACCGTTTGGTTCACCTGGTAGCTGGCTTGTACGGCAGCCAGCATGGCCGGCGTGAGCCGGGTGTCGGCTGACGACTGCATTTCCGCAGCCGTCGTAGACAGTGGATCAAAGTCCAGCGCGAGCAGCGCGAAGTTGCCGTGCTGCAACTGTTCAACTATCGGGCGCTCGTCAAATTGCCTGGCATTGGCCAGTTGCACCACACCGCGTAGGTCCACCACTTCGTCGGAACGTCCGGCGAGCAGCAGGTCGCCCGCGAAGTCGGACAGGATTGGACCGGGAGCCGTGCGCATCGCCGCGACGACCTGGGCGTGCGCTGCGCCGGCACTCGCGGTAGACCAGCGTCCAGGCGCCAGTTCGGACGTGATGGTGAGCCAGGCCACTGCGGCGAGTCCCACCGTCACTAACCCAGCCTGTATTACTACGGTTCTGTCACCCGACCGATGCGCCTCGCTTAACGGCGCCAGCACGCGTGCGCTCAGCAAGCCCAGCCCGATGGCCCCGAGCACGGCGAGTTCTGCCGCGTAGTAGGGGGCGCCACCGATCTTGCCGACCGTTGTGAGAAACACGGCGGCGGCCAGAGCACACCACAATCGCAGTTCCAGAGTCCCGCCAGCGCGGAACAGAGCAACAGCCCCGACGCCGAACGCCAGGCCGCTCCACAGCAGGAAGTACAGCACTTCACCAATGAACAGCGTGAGCGCAAACGGCCGCACCGCGCCCAGCGTGAGCAGGTCAAACGCGTAGGCACCATGGGACGTGGTGTTGAGCCACAGCGATACTGTCACCACCGGCACACCAATGCCAGCGCACAGCCAGGCGGCGCTGCGCCACTCCCTTCGAACGGCACACGCCAGCACACACGCCGCTATGGCGGCGACCATGGTTTCCTTGGTGAGCAACGCCAGCGCTAAGCACACCGCCGCTGCCACAGTGTGGCCGCGCCAGGCTGCCAGCCAGCAGGCCATGCCGCACACTGCCAAGCCCAGCGCCAGGCTATCGACCCTGCCAACGACGGCCCAAACCGCTGCTCCTTGGCTCACCAGTGGGAAGGCGAGAGCCGCGCCAATGCCGGCCACGCGGCGCTGACTGGCCCGTGTCACGATGGTGGCGATGCCAACCAGCGTCAACACCAAGCCAAGCGTCGATACCAGCCGTGCCGCCACACACGGCGCCACCCCAGCGCCGAGCAAGGGGACAACGGCCAGGGCATACACCGGCGGGTAGGGAAAGTCGATGCCGTTGTACAGCGGTGTGGGGCCGGGGTACAGGGGCGCGCCGGCCAGCCAGTGCTGTACGCCCGCCAGCACGATGCCTTCACCCAGGGTGGCGGGCCAAGGCGTGGCCAGCGCCAGTATGCTGGGCAGCACCAGTCCCCATGCCACGACCAAGCTGGCTCCCAGTAGGATGGCAGCCAGTTGCCGCTGGGGTCCAGGCGTGGATTCCGGCTGCTCCAATGGGGAATGCACCGAAGTGTTGACGTTGTGGGGCTCTGTAGTGGGCACAATGCCGCTCTGAGTTGCCTGCCTAAGGCGAGACGCTGGCCCGGCGCTCCTCATGGCGCAGGCTGCCCTGGGGTCAGGATGAAATACTGGAGGGAGCCGCCCACGTCGATCGTCTGGCGTACGACGTAGTGGCTGCGCATCGCTAGCAGCATCTGGGGCGTCAGCTTGCCCAGATAGTGCGCCTGGTAGTAGTCCGGTGAGGTCTCCGTGGGATTAATGTCCAGCGCGATCACGGCGTAACGATGGGCAGCGATGGCATCCAGCACCGGCTGCTGGTCCCACAAGCCATGCTCAGCGAGTTGCGCCGTGGCGAACCAATCGGTCACAGCTTCGTGGCGGCCAGCGAGCACGAGGTCGCCCGGCAAGTCGGACAGCACCGGACCCGGCGCATCGCGCAGTGCAGCTTCCACGTGCTGGTGCGCCGCCCCGTTTGCTGAAGACAGCCAGTGCGTTGCCCCGATGGTGCGCGAGGCGCTCCCAAACGCGCACAGCGCGGTGCCAAACAGCACGATGGCCGTGATGTGGAAGCAGGAACGCACGTTGGCGTTGCCCGGCTGCCCGCTCGTGCTGGGCATCGTCATGACGTGGTGCGCCATCAAGCCAACACCCACGGCTCCGGCGACGGCTAACTCGGCCTCGTAGTAGGCCGAGGCGCCATCCTTCCCAACTGTCACCAGAAAAGCGAGCGCGGAGAGCACCGTGTACCAGCGGAGCACGGCCGGTGCCTGCACGTACCACAAGAACACCCAACCTCTCGCCGCCACAAACCCCCCGAACATGGCAAAAAACAACACCTCTTCCACGACGGCCAGCGCATGAAACGCGCGGATCTTCCCGAGCGTGAGCAAGTCGAAGGCAAAGGCGCCGTCGCTGGTGGCGTTGCACCAGGCATAGACCGCCAATGTGGGCAGCGCGATCCCGGCGCCCAACACCACGGCGTGCTTCCAGCGGCGGCTGAATAGCAGGGAGAGTGCCACAGCGGCCGGCGCCGCGACCATCGTCTCCTTGGTGAGCAGGGCCAGCGTGAAACAGGCAGCTGCCAGCACGGTTGACCAGCGTGAACCGGCGACCCACCAGGCGAGTCCGGCGCAGGTGAAGGCCAGCGCCAGACTATCGACTCTGCCAGTTGTTGACCACACGACCGTGGCCTGGCTGGTGGCTGCCAGCGCAACCGCCGCCACCAGCGCCGGCTGCCAGCGACCAGTGACGGATCTTGCCATGCTGCCAGCACTCAAACTGGTCACCACGAGCGACAGCAGGGATATAACACGGGCCGACACGATTGGCTGCCAGCCCAGCGCGAGCGGACCGCTCAGCACCAGCGCAAACAGCGGCGGGTACGGGAAGTCGATGCCATTGGCCAGCAATTGGGGCGACGGCCACAACGAATTCCCCGCTAGGAACCGGTACACCGCCTCGATGATGAGACCCTCGCCAACTCCCGCTGGCCAGGGCGAGAACACCAGCGTGAGCGACGGCCACACCCATACCCAGGCAGCTGCCAGTGTGATTACCAGCGCCACCAGCGCTGTGGCCCGCGCCCAGGCGAGCCGCCGCGCGTATGGCCACGACGATGCTCCAACGACTGGCTCAGCACGCGTGTGCGGGGCGTTGACGTGCATGGCTCACCATCTCGCGCTACCGACAGCACGGCGAGCCGTCGCTCCGGCCGGCCCCTCACGGATTGTGCCCACGCCTGACCGGAAGTCCGGCGCAGCCGCCAAATGGCACAACACGCCATGAGACGGTTTGGTGGGTGCGCGGAGTGGTGCAACAGCGCACACCGTCGCGGTCCGGACAGCCGTGCCAACGTTGCCATGCTCAAATCAGGGCGGCGCTACCGGTATGATGGTGGACCGCGAGGAACAACCAGCGTCCGGCTGTGCGCGGCAAAGCGCCGGCTGGCGACCGTGGCCCTAGGGACCGCTGAAGTGGAGACAAGGAGCCAGACATCGTGAGCGTCGCGCCCGCGACCACCAAGGACGACCTGTTTGACAAGCTCATCTCGCTGTGCAAACGGCGAGGCTTTGTCTACCCCAGCAGCGAGATCTATGGTGGACTTGCCAGTTGCTGGGATTACGGTCCGCTGGGCGTCGAGTTGAAAAACAACGTCAAGCGCGCCTGGTGGCGTGCTATGACCGAGCTACGCGACGACGTGGTGGGCCTGGATGCCAGCATCCTGATGCACCCGACGGTGTGGCACGCCTCGGGCCACGTGGAAAACTTCACTGATCCGCTGGTGGACTGCCGCAATTGCAAGCAGCGCTTCCGCCTGGACCAGTTGCCCGGCGCTGAGGCGCTCGAGCCTGGCGAGAAAGCCCCCGAAGGTTTTGTCGAACGCCTGACGTGCCCCAACTGCGGCCAGCGCGCCCTCACCCAACCGCGCATGTTTAACCTGATGTTCAAGACCTTTATGGGCCCGGTGGAGGAAGACGCCAGCGTGGTCTACCTCCGCCCGGAGACCTGCCAGGGTATTTATGTCAACTTTGAGAACGTGCGCACCTCCACCCGCAAGCGCCTGCCCTTCGGCATCGCCCAGATTGGTAAGGCGTTCCGCAACGAGATCACGCCCGGCAACTTCATCTTCCGTACCCGCGAATTTGAACAAATGGAGCAGCAGTACTTCTGCCCGCCCGCTTCGGCTGACGAGTGGTTCCAATACTGGCGTGCCACGCGCATGCAATATTATGTCGATTTTGGCATAAGCAAAGATCGGTTGCGCTTCCGGCAGCACGGTAAGCACGAGCTCGCCCACTACGCCGCCGCCGCTGAGGATATCGAGTATCTGTTCCCCTTCGGCTGGAAAGAGTTCGAGGGTATTCATAACCGCACCGACTTCGATCTGCGCCGGCACAGCCAGTTCAGCGGCAAGGACCTGTCGTACTTCGACGACCAGACGCGCGAGCGGTTCATCCCCTACATCATCGAGACGTCCGCCGGCTGCGATCGCTCGCTGCTGGTGTTCCTGCTCGATGCCTACCACGAGGAACCCGATAGGGACGAGACCCGCGTGGTGATGCGCTTCCACCCGCTGCTCGCGCCGTTCAAGGCTGCCGTACTGCCGCTGTCGCGTAAGCCCGAGCTCACAAGCGTGGCCCACGAGCTCAAAGCCAAACTGCGCCGCTTCATGACAACCGACTACGATGAGACCCAGAGCATCGGCCGCCGCTACCGCCGCCAGGACGAAATTGGCACGCCCTGGTGCGTCACGATCGATTTCGACACCCTTAACGACCACGCCGTCACCATCCGCGACCGTGACACCATGTTGCAAGAGCGCGTGCCGCTGGCTGAGGTGCCCGCCCTGTTGCGTGGCAAGCTCGACGCGTTGCTGTAGCCAGTGCAGACGAGGAGCCTCCCAATGGACCCCATCAATCACGACCGCCTGGTGCGCTACTTTCTGGATCTGGTGGCGATCAACAGTCCATCCAAGGCTGAGGCGCCAGGCATGGAGTATGTGCGTCAGGCGCTACACACATTGGGGCTGACCACCTCCACCGACGCCGCGGGCAACCTGTATGCCGTGGTCGCTGGCAGTGGTGCGTCCCAACACCAAGAGCCGCTGATGCTCAACGCCCACGTAGACACGGTGCAACCGGCGCCCAACATCCAGACGCGCGTGGAAGATGGCATCCTGCGGACGGATGGCACGACCATCCTGGGTGCGGATGACAAGGCCGGCATCGCTGCCATCCTGGAAGTGATCGCGGCGCTGGGTGAGACCGGTACGGCCCATCCGCCGCTAGACATCGTGATCACCGTCGAAGAAGAAGTTGGCTTGAACGGCGCGCGAGCGGTGGACCTCGCGCGGGTGCGCGCCCGGCGGGGTCTGACCCTCGATGCCGACGGCCGGCCCACCGATATAGTGGTGGCAGCGCCGGGACAGAACAGCTTTGCCATCGAGTTCTACGGCCAGAGCGCCCACGCCGGCGTGGCACCGGAGCAAGGGCGTAGCGCCATCCTCGCGGCTTCCCGTGCCATCGCTGCCATGCCGCTCGGACGCATCGACCCCGAGACGACGGCCAACGTCGGCACCATCACGGGCGGCCAGGCCACCAATATTATCCCCGACCGCTGCTCGCTCATCGCCGAGGCACGCAGCCGCGACGCCGCCAAACTCGCCGCGCAAACAGACGCCATGGAACGCGCCATCCGGCACGGCGCCGAGAGCACCGGCTGCCGGGTCACCATTCACCGCACCGAACGGTATAGCGCGTTCCAGCACGGACCAGAAACGCCGATTGTCCAGCGCTGTATGCAGGGCATTCGCGCTCGCGGCCAGGAGCCGGCGCTCACCGCGACCGGCGGCGGCAGCGATGCCAACGTGTTCAATAAGTTGGGCATCGAAACGGTGTTGTTGGGCGTGGGCTACAAGGCGATCCACTCACCCCAGGAGCACATCGCGCTGTCTGACGTCGCCGACCTGGCGGCGAACGTGTACAGCATCGTCACGATCGGGGCCTAGGCGATCTGCTCGTGCCGTGCCGCCGTTATGCCCCTCAAGGCACGCGTGATGGCGGCGCTATCGATGCCGTAGTGGGTGATAAAGCGCAGGCGTGAGCCGCCGATGTGCAGCGCCAGCACGCCGTGCTTTACCAGCCCACTGGCCAGACCTTGCGCTTCGGCCGGCGTAGGTAGATCAGCCATAATGATGTTGGTTTGCACGGTCGCCAGGTCCACCGTGATGCCGGCGATCTCTGTCAATCCCTTCGCCAGCGTGCGGGCGTTGGCGTGGTCTTCGGCCAGGCGGTCGATCATGGTGTCGAGTGCCACGAGTCCGGCGGCGGCCAGCACGCCAGCCTGACGCATGCCACCTCCCAGTTGCTTGCGCTTGCGCCGGGCCCGGTCGATAAACGCCCTGGAACCGGTGAGCAGCGACCCTACCGGTGCGGACAATCCTTTGGAAAAACAAAACGTCACGCTGTCGCCGTATTGTGCGAGTTGTTGCGCCGGGATGCCCAGCGCCACCGCTGCGTTGAACAGCCGTGCGCCGTCGATGTGGATGGGTATCCCGTGCTTGTTCGCCACGGCGCGCAGCGCCGCCAGATCGGCGGGCGTGCTCACGATGCCACCGGCAAAGTTGTGCGTATTCTCCAGGCAAATCAGCCCGGTGCCCGGTGTGTGCAACGACTCTTGCCGGATAGCCGCTTCCACCGCTGCCGGGTCGAGCTTGCCGGCGTCATCCGGCACCACGCGTGCCACCAGCCCGCCCAGTTCGCCGAGTCCGCCGGCCTCGTTCAACAGGATGTGCGACTGTGTGCCCAGAATAATCTGCTGGCCGGCCCGCGCGTGGGTGGTGGTGGCGACCAGGTTGCCCATGGTGCCCGACGGCATAAACAGGCCCGCCTCCTTGCCCATCAGGGCCGCGCCGCGCTGCTCCAGCGCATTGATCGTCGGGTCCTCGCCAAACACGTCGTCGCCTACCGCCGCCTTGGCCATAGCCTCGCGCA
>JANWJO010000209.1 GCA_025449435.1 Chloroflexota bacterium
ACCAGCACCGTCTGGCCTGCGTGGCGCTGAAGGAACTGGTGACGGACGAGGCCTCGAGCTACCAGAGTGAGATAGACCGGCAGATCGGGTTGGTGTAAGGGGAGATTGTCCCCACCCCGGGCCTCGTGCGGGCTGACACACAAAGTTGGTGAGGTGATGTCGGCCCCCTGTTGTCCTCCCCGTCCCGGTGGGACTGTGGCGATTGGCGTCGCCCCTTCCTCGGTTTCCCTCTGGGTAAGCGAGGCGGCGCTGTGACACCGACCACAAGCAGACCGAGCGGCGCAACAGCACGCCGGCGAGGGCACATTGGAGTTGCGTGGTGGCAGAAGGACACAGCATTGGTTTTGTTGACAGCGACGCACTGACCAGAGGATGCAGGGCTGCGCCGGGAGCATGCGCGGCGCTGACTTAATCGCTCGGTTGTTTGACGCGACGCAGCAGGCGTGATACAATTTAAGCGCTTCCTGAGCTAGTACCGTCGCCGTCCCGGAGCTGAATAGGCATTAGTCCACCTCGGAGGTCCACATGCTCCCACGAATTCGTCCTGGAACGATGCGGGCAGTCCTCGTGACAATTGCCACATGCTCGATGCTCTTCGGCGGTTCGTTTCTTGAAGCCCAGGCGGCCCCGCTGATGGCAACCGCGCCATCGCTGGGTACGGCGTCGAGCTTTGCGGTGCTGGGCGGTTCCACCGTAACCAATACCGGCTCGACCACCGTCCGGGCCGACCTTGGTGTCAGTCCTGGCAAGGCGATCACCGGATTTCCTCCGGGAACCGTCGTCGGCGGGGCCATCCACGCCGCTGATGCGGTCGCTGGACAGGCCCAGGCCGACACCACCACCGCGTACAACCAACTCGCGGGCCAATCGTGCACGGCTGACATGACCGGGCAGGACCTCGGTGGCAAGACGCTCACGGCCGGTGTCTATTGCTTCTCCTCGTCGGCGCAGTTGACCGGCGCTCTGACCCTCAATGCTCAAGGTAGCGCAGACGCTGTCTTCGTCTTCAAGATTGGCAGCACGCTCACCACCGCAAGCGGTTCGTCAGTCCAGCTCATCAACGGCGGTTCACCCTGTAATGTGTACTGGCAGATCGGGTCGAGTGCAACGATCGGTACGACCACCACATTTAGCGGGAATATCCTTGCGCTCACCAGCATCACGTTAAACACCGGCGCAAGCGTTTCCGGCCGCGCGCTCGCTCGCAACGGCGCAGTGACCATGGATACCAACAACATCGGCTCGGCCGGGTGCGCGAAGGGCTCAGCGTCCGGTACGCCAACTGCCGCACCGACGTCAGCCGCCCCACAACCGACGGCGACCCGCAGCGCGACCGCCGTGCCAACCGGCACGGTGCCCCCAGCAACGCAAACAGCGGTAGCAGCTGCCACGCTCACAGCAACGGCGACGCCAGCGGCCACACTGCCAGCAGCAACGAAGACCGCACTCGCGGCTGTTGCTACGACATCGAATGCTTCGGCTACTACGACTCCGAATGCCTCGGCTGCCCAGGTACCCACGTCTGGCCAAGCGCCGACCTCCTTGCCCAGCACGGGTAATGGCTCACAGATCTCTCCGCTCGGCCTCCTCGCACTCTTGCTGTGTGGTTTGGTGTTGGTCGGAGCGCTGACCTTGCACAGAACTCGAAGGTAGCCTGATGAAGGGCCGCGGACCCTCCTTCACTGTTGACACGAAACTGGGCTAGCCGGCCAGTTCGTCTCCGAGATGCGCGGCATCAGCCCAGAACTCCACCTCTGGCGAGTCGCCGTGCCAGTGGATGCACGAGAGACTGCAGTTGGCTACTGCAGTGTTGGGATCCAGCGGGTCCCTGGTCATGAGCCAGTTGCCGAGCAGGTACAACGTGCCACCGTGCGAGATCACGAGCACGGTCTGGCCCGCATGACGCTGGCGCAGTTGCTGGGCGGCGGCGATGGCACGCTGGCGTACGGCGCCAAGTGGCTCACCGCCGGGAGGCGGGACGAGCAAGCGGTCCCTGCTGCGTTGCTCCCAAGCACCGGGGTAGCGCTCCGCGATTTCCTGCCGCGACAGCCCTTCCCACTCGCCGTAGGAGGTTTCACGCCAGGCAGCGTCGGGGATGGCGGTTAAGCCTTTGCCAGCCAGGGCGATCTCGGCCGTGCGCATGGTCCGGCCAGAGTCACTGGCGTAGGCCACGTCGATACGCTCACCGGCGAGACGGGCAGCGAGCAGGCGCGCCTGCGCTTCACCGCGCGGCGTGAGCGGCGAGTCTTGCTGGCCCTGGATGCGACCTGACACATTGAACACTGTTTCGCCGTGACGGGCGAGTAATAACCGCATGCCTGTTCCCTGACTACGCTAGCGTTCGGTCCCTGGCAACCGGAAGCCAGCATACGGCGCATCAGCAAACCGTTAACGTTGCTGGTCGTGACCACAATCGCTTGACAAGCGCCCTATTTGTACCTATGTTAGTTACAGTTTCTGCCGCCTCACTGTCAGGCAGCGGCGCGAGGGTTGGGCCATGCACACAAGCACACAGTTTGCTATTGGCGTACATCTGCTCGCGTTGCTGGCCCAGGCCGGCAGCACGCCGCAGACGTCCGAGCGACTGGCGCAGAGCGTGAACACTCATCCAGTGTTCATCCGGCGAATTCTCGGCGAGATGCATCGAGCGGGCCTTGTAGGTTCGCAGCCTGGCGTGCGGGGTGGTTGGCACCTCACACAGCCCGCTGAAGCCATCACCTTGCTCGATGTGTATCGTGCGGTGGAAGCAGGGAGCCTGCTCGCGCTACATCATTCCTCACCCAGCCAGCAATGCCCAGTTGGACGGAATATCGGGGCGACGTTGCGCGAATTGTTTGCCGGTGCCGAAAGCGCTTTTGAGCAGTCACTCGCCAGGCAGAGCGTGGCCGGGGCGCTGGCACGGACGCTGGCGCTCGCTGAAGCGCAGGCCATGTGAACACAGAGTGAACACAACGTATGGGTGGGCAAGCGTGCCTACCCATACCAACAGAGAGCACGTATGTGCTAGAAGAGGAAGAGTCGGTCATGACTGCACTCGAACAACAAAAGCCAGCAACGGGCATCGACCCTGCTACCCAAATGGGAGCGGTGTCGCTGTCGGTGGCTGATCTGGACCGATCGCTGGCATTTTACACTCAGTCGATGGGTTATACGCTCCTGGAGCGCACCAGCGGCGGGGCGATACTGGGCGCAGGCGGCGTGCCACTGCTCATATTGCAGCACGTCCCCGGTTTAGAGCCCTGGCCGACCAACGGCGTTACGGGCTTGTATCACTTTGCCACATTGGTGCCCTCGCGGGCGGACCTTGGCCGCTGGCTCATCAACTACGTCCAGCAGGGCAATGAAGTGCCTGGGCAGGGCGACCATTACGTGAGCGAAGCGCTGTACCTCTCCGACCCTGACGGCCACGGTATTGAGGTGTATCGTGACCGGCCACGGTCTGAGTGGCGCTGGAGCAATGGCCAAGTGCAGATGGGCACCGGTCCGGTGGACATTGCTGGTGTGGTGGGCGCTGCGCAAGCAGAGGATGTCACCTGGAGTGGCCTGCCCGCTGGCACTCGCATTGGGCACATGCATTTGCAGGTAGGTGATATAGCCAAAGCAGCGGCCTTTTATAACGGCGTGCTGGGCTTCGACATCGTGGCGCAGATGGGCACTGCCCTGTTCGTGTCGGCAGGCGGCTACCATCACCACATTGGCCTGAATACCTGGCACAGCAAGGGCGGTGTCCCGGCCCCCGATAGCGTGGCCAAGTTGCGCTGGTACACCATGGAGCTCCCGAGTGAGGAAGCGCGCCAAGCCGTGCTGGACCGCGTGACCCAAGCTGGTGGTGAGATCGTGCAGGCTGGAGCGTTCCCCGCCATTCGGGATCCCTGGCAGAACGTCATCGTGTTGCACATTGGTGCGCTCAGCGTCACGCAAGCCGCGTCGCTGCCGTCGTAATGGCGGTCGAGGCCGCCCCACCGGAGTCGCCACCGGATAACCGGGTACTCACGGCGAACTTCGTGTTCGCCACGCTGGCCAACTTTTCCAACTCGTTTGGCCAGCAGATGCTCACCGCCACGCTGCCGCTGTATGTGCTGCAGCTAGGGGGGAGCAACTCCGATGCCGGGCTGGTAAGCGGCACGCTGGCCTTCACGGCGTTGTTGCTCCGGCCGTTTACCGGCTGGCTGACTGACGCCTGGCGCCGCCGGCCGCTGGTGCTGTTCGGTACGGCCGGCTACGGCCTGGCGAGCGTGGTGTACTTGCTGGCCGGGTCGGTGCCAACGCTGGTGTTGGGGCGGGTGGTACATGGCATCGGGCTCTCCAGCTACACCACCGCCGCCAACGCGTACTTGGCCGATATTGCGCCACCGAAACGCCGCGCTGAGGCCATCGGCATCTTCGCGGCGGCCATGGACATCGGCCTCATCACCGGACCGGCCATCGGCTATTTCATCGCCACGTCGTTCGGCTTCCAGCACTTGTTTGTGCTCACGGCACTGCTGTCGTTCGGCGCTTTTGGCATTTCCACGCTGGCACGGGAGAAGCGCAAGCCACCAGCCAAGCTCGTACCCTGGACGCCGCGCACGGGCATCGTGTCCCTCGCTGCCCTGCCCATCGCCTGGATCGCTGCCTGCCTGGGCATGGGGTTCGGACCGGTGGGCGCCTTCATTGCCATCTACGCAAACTCGCGCGGTATCGGCAATCCCGGCTTCTACTTCACGGTGCAGGCGCTCGCGCTGCTGACCACCCGCCAGCTAGCTGGTCGCCTGGCTGACCGGCATGGCCGGGCCAAGGTGATGGTGCCGGGGTTACTGATCAGTGCGCTGGCGCTCATGCTGTTGCCGTTCGCCACCGACTTTCGCCACTTCGCCATCAGCGCCGCGCTATTTGGTGTAGGGTTCGGCAGCACCCAGCCAGCGACCATGGCGCTCCTGGTCGATCGTGTACCGGCGGCCAGACGTGGCCTTGCCATGAGCACCTATTTCTTGGGCTTCGACGCTGGGATTTCGGTGAGCTCGATTGGCCTGGGCATCGTCAGCCAGACACTCGGCTTCAACGTCATGTGGCCCATCGCAGGCTGCTGCGTCCTGCTGGCGTTCGGCGGGCTGGCCATCGTGCAGCGCTCGCCGGTAGCAGCGGAGCAACCCGCCTAACGCCTAAACTGGACCGTTGCTGGCAACGGGCTACGATCTCGCTACGGTAATCCCAGCGAGAAAGGCGCAACGCTGCAAGGGCTCGAACGCAACCGCAACTGTCCCTTCTGCTGGGACCAGAGAATTGGGCGGCACGGCACGGGGACGGCGTTAGCCGCGCGCCGCAATCGGTTCCGGCGCGTGTTCGGTGCTCTGATCGACGGCGCCAGCAAACAAGGGCAGGTGCACTACAAATGTGGCGCCGCCGCCAGGAGTCTCGCGAGCGGTAACCGTGCCGCCATGCGCGGCGACCACTGCCGACACAATGGATAGCCCCAGGCCGCTGCCACCGTGGTCGCGTCCGCTGCCGGGGTTGGCGCGGTAAAAGCGCTCGAAGATATGTGCTGCACGATCGGGTGGGATGCCCGCTCCGTGGTCGATCACCGCGAGTTCCCCCAACGCGCCAGCGATGGTGACTCGGATCTGGAAGGGGGTTCCCGCTGGCGTGTGTACGAGTACATTGCGCACCAGGTTGCCTACCACTTGGCGCAAGCGCGAGTCGTCGCCGGCCACGATCACAGCGTCGTCGAGGTGGAGATCGACCTGGCGCAGCGGCTCGGCGGCTCGAGCGTCGGCAGCCGCGTCGAAAGCGAGCGAACACAGATCGACAGGGTCGCTGGCCAGCGGGCGGCCCTCGTCCAGGCGGGCGAGCAACAGGAGGTCATCGACCAGGTGGCCCATGCGCGTGGCCTCGTCCTCGATGCGCGCCATCGCCGTTTGCAAGTCGTTGGGGCGTAGGCTCGCGCCCCGCCGGAACAACTCGGCGTAGCCGCGAATCGAACTCAGTGGGGTCCGCAGTTCGTGGGAGGCGTCGGCCACGAACCGGCGCAGCCGGTCTTCGGAGGCCGATTGCGCCAGAAATGCCTGCTCGATCTGGTTGAGCATGGCATTAAGCGCGACGGCGAGCCGGCCCACCTCGGTGTTTGGCTCGGCGGGCGACACCCGTTCGTGCAGCTTGCCAGAGGCAATTTCGCCAGCGGTCGCCGCGATGCGGTCCAGTGGGCGCAGCCCGATTCCCACCGCCCACGACCCGAACAGCGCGAGTACGACCAGTACGCCAGCCCCGACACCGGCTTCCAGCACCAGGAGCCGGCTGAGGGTGGACGCCACGTCATCCAGCGGGATAGCGACCACCAGCAGTGTGTTGCGGATGCTTCCTGGGTCATTGTCATCGGGGGCCTGCACCGCCACGCGATAGCCGCCGTCGGGACCGGCGACCGAAAAGAACAGCGGTTGCTGTCCAGTGGGGCGTGGCAGCGGGTTGGGCAGCGCCGGCGCCGTCTGGACGCTGGAACTGTTGAAGCCAAACGTGATGTGGTCGATGGTGCCTCCACTGGCATCGATCAGCGCAGCGTAGGTGCCTGGAGGCACTGGCACTGAGCCACCGGGAGGTCCACCG
>JANWJO010000210.1 GCA_025449435.1 Chloroflexota bacterium
CATAGCTCCAAGCCGTGTCGTTGTACGGCCCAACGGCATCACCGAAGGCTCCACAGATCAGTTCCACCCGATCGCCGTTGTAGACACCGACACCAGGAGTGGCTGAGGTATCGGCCCAGTGCGGTGAGTTGCGGTAGTAGATGCCGCCTTCGGCGTTGAAGACCGTAAAGACCAATCCAGGCGGTGGTGGCGGCGGAGGAGGAGGCGGAGGCGGAGGCCCATTGCAAGGTGGCACACCAGGCGACGGCTGGTTGATCGGCTGGCCGTCGTTGATGAAGTGCTCGTTCAGCCAGCCGGTGCCGTAGCCGGGGCCAGCCACATCCGTGGCGTACTCCCACATCGTGTCAGCCGAGCCGGGCACTGTAGTACCACCCTGGTAGCAGTGGACTGCGATCGTTGTGCCGTTGTAGACCCCAAAGCCAGCAATGCCCACGGGCGTGTTCCAGTCTGGCGCTGAGCGCCAGTAGATGCCTCCGGCGGCATTCATGACCGTATACGTTGGGTCGGCTGCTGCTGTTGACGCTGCCGTTGCGCTCAGAACGGCGATCAACGCCGCCACAATTATTTGCTTGCTACGAACATGGCGCATGGCTTCCCCCGCAGTGGTCGAGTGGTCCGAACCGTATCAGAACAACTCGGCGCACGTCGGCTCGCCGGTCGAGCCGTTGGGCCGCTGGCGAGGCCGCTTCCCCACACCTTGCCATATCAGCGGGACTCATGGCTTCATCGGGTCTTCCGTAAATAGTGGCCGGGTGGATGCCTGGCCGTGACCCTGAATGGAGTGTGGATGGGCATTTTTTTGGTTGATTCCCAGCGGGATGAGGTGTACCAGTATCTCTTGGTTGATGTGGGCGGTGTGGCGGATATGACCACCCTCATCCGCGGTGGCGAGCTGGACTTGGCCCGGCGGTTGCGCAGCCGGTTCGAAGAGGACATGCGTTTGCTCGATCAGATCGGGTGGGAGCCGAAGGCCGAGAAGGCGGTCTATGCGATCACCTTGGCCTCCGATGACATCCGGGCGATCTTCCGCCGGCTGCTGGCACACGCGATCCAGCTCATTGACGAGCCGGGGGCGAGGTCGGCCCTGGTGCTCAAGCAGGCAGCCAGCGTGGCCGAAACGGCCAGTGTGGTGCTGAACGAGTTGCCGGGCGGCACGCGGGAGCCTCGCCCGTAACGAAAGGACAAGAGCCGCCGCGTCCTGGGTGCTGGTGGACGCGGCGGCTCTGCCAGCGCGCTATATGCTGATTTCGTCGGCGTAGAGGGCGGCGCGGGTCGCCCACACGTAGTCGCCGAGGCGGTGGATGAGCCCGACGCCGTGCAGGCGGGCGAGAGCGTCGACGGCGTTGGCGGGGTTGCCGTATTCGCGGGTGATCTCCTCGACCGACCAGGGGCGCTGCGCGTCGTCCTGGGTGAGCCAGAGCAGGATGTTCCCGTCTGCGTTCTGATCCTGCTGGGCGGGCGTGGGGGTAGCCTTATCGTCAGACATGGGGAGCGTCGTCTCCTTGTGTCGAGGCCCCGGCGCGGGGGTACCACCCTGCGTCGGGGCCGCTTTGATTGAGAGTGGCCGAGGCTAGGAGCGTGCCCGCTGTGCTGTCAAGCTGTGGCTGCGGCGCCTCCCTGGGTTCGGGGGAGCGCTCGGCGCTCGAGCCGGGCGGGCGAGTGCCACCGGCTACTTCGTGTCCTGGGCCGGCCGGAGCCCTCGGGCCAGCTGGGTGTCGTCAACCGGCTGGAGCAATGCCAGTGGGTCGAGGCCGACCCGCGCGGCGATCCGCTCCACGCTCTTGAGCGTCAGGTTGCGCTCGCCTCGCTCGATGCCGCCCATGTAGGTGCGATGGACGCCCAGGGTGTCAGCGAACGCCTCTTGGCTGAGGCCGCGGGCCTGTCGGTAGGCGCGCAGGTTGCGCCCGACGCTCCGTTGTAGGTCGCCTTCCATGCCGGGGAGGCTGCCCGGCCGCTACTTGACAGTCTACATACTTATAAGTAGCATTGCCGCGACAATTGTCAGAAGGGGGAGCTGGCGGGGCTGCCCGACCGCGCCCTGAACCAGCAGCGCGCCCGCGCAGGAGGAACGACCATCAACATGAGAACCCCTACCCGCCGCCAACGCCCACTGATCGCCTTCGTTCCCCTACTGGCCGTCACCGCCGGACTGTGGATGCTGGCGGCCTCCAATAGCCGAGCCACAGGCACGGCGGGCGTCTATCTCATCGTGCCGATGGCGCACCCGGAACGTCCGGCAGCTACGCCGGATGATGAAGTCATCCAGACCGCGCCGCATGATCCGAGCAAGTTCTTGGATGTGCAGTCATTCGTGAATGGCATCACTTGGGCAAGCTGGGGCGGCAGCACGGCGACGGGGGCCGGGGTGGTCAAGGTCAACTCCAGCGACACCCGGCCGGGGCATCGGCTGGCCTATGCCTCGCAGTCGGCGGCGGTGTCGGTCGTGGCGACGAACCTTGTGTCATGCGGCGGGCGTCAGCTCTACACGGCCTATACGCTGACCCTCACCGGGCCAGGCCCGGAACCGAGGGACTTCAGCCTCGTCCAGCAGCGTGCCCTGCCATGCCGGATGCAGGCGCTGACCTACTACGCAGGCATTGAGAAGGTCGCCAACATCACCGGGGATTGCCTCTTCCGTGGTGTCACCGAACCTTTGCCCTCCGGCTTCGGCTACCTCGACTACTGCCGTATGCGGTGGAGTGGTTGGGGCGGGAGCAGCACGGTCGGCACGGGCATCGCCCGAGCCGTCACCTTGCCCTCGGGTTGTGACGGCCACCACGGCGAGTGTGACTTCGGCATCCGGGTACGACTCACAACCCCGGCCTGGTGCCCAGCCTACGGCATGAGCTACACGCGGGAGCGGCTGGAAGTCTTTGGCCCCGGCACCCTGATATCCACCGAGCCGCAAACCAAGACCGGCGTGATTGCGCCAAGCGTAGAACGCCGTCTGCGTGCCACGATCGGTCAGGCACCGAGACGGGTGTACTACGACCGCGCCCGACCGGCGCAGCATTGCGAGGCTGCGGGGTAGGCGTCAGGTCAACTGACCTAGTTCGAGTGGGTGGTCAGCGTAAAGTGAAACGGCCCAGCCTGGCCGCAGCTATCGTCAACTACGATGGGGTACACCCCTGTTGAGGGTACAGTGAAAGTTGTTTCGGTAGGGTCGCCTTCAGTCGAGGCATACGTGACTCGCCTTTCGTCAGAGCCGTGAATGTCGGTCGTGCCGGGTGGCCAGATGTCGAGGCCCATTGCGCTGCCGTTCGGCCCTCCCCAAACAATCGTTACCGTGTCGCCCTGTGTTAGCGCGGCCTGCCAGAACTGGCCCTGCTCCGGCCCGCAGCTACCTTCGCCATAGGCCACAGTACCCGAGTTCCCGCTCTCTTCAGCGCCTGGTTCTATCGCTAGTGCAGTGGCTTCACTTGTGCCTGTTTCTGGTGACTGCTGGGCGCCGCTGCCTGGCGGCGGTGGCGCACTGGTGGACGTGGTGCCAGATTCCCCGGATGCTGCGTTGGCACCTTCTTCGAGACACTGTGCAGGAGTGCTACACGTGGCCGTTGGGGATTCGGTGGTGCTGGTCGTCTGTGATTCGCTAGTGCTGGTTGTTTCCGGTTCTGATGTTGTTTCACTATCGCTCTGTGTCAACGGCGGGCTGCTGGCGCTGGGTGTGGCCGGGGTTGAGTGATGTGATATTGCAAGCACGACAATGAGGAGCAAGGCCGCCACTACGATTAGCGCGATAACTCCGTATCGTGGCCCCACTGGGACTGGCACAGGGGGTGGTGGTGGCTGCCAAGGTACACCGAGAGGCGGACCAACGGCGCACGATGGGCAGTCTGGACGCCTGGTTAGCGGTGCCATGCGAAGCTCGGCAGACGGCTCCTGCACAAAAACCTGATTCGGGGGCTCACTACGTTCTGTCATCATCATGTGCCGATGCTCTGAACGCGGATCGAGAATACCTAAGCCTAGCTTGATAGCCGTATAAATGACGGGCAGTGTGTCAACGTTGAGCGCATTGACGCCACGTAACTGCTCCGCATTAGTACGAAAGCCGTCCCAGCAGAAGAAGCAGGGAAACCGGGAGTCGAGCTGCACAATAACCTCGCCACCTTCACTACCATAAAGCGCAGGGAAGATGGCAGGAATACTAAGCGCCAATGCCCGCCGTCCCACTCGGCGCTGGGCTTCGCGGTCATCAGTAGCAGCAACTATAAGGCCGGCACCAGCTAATAGTGCGTCGAGCTGGTTGTCGGGTAGGTCATTGTTGATATACCGAGGAACGGCGAAAGGCTGCGACCGCGGAATCTCCTCGTGCAAATAGAGAGTCAATGCTTCGGCCTTATTTACTCCCACGTAGCGTGCCGGAAGTACATGGCGTGGACGGTTGGTTTCTTCCAAGTGGTCGCCATCTATAAGGCGAAAACGGCTGACACCACACCTCGCTAACTCGTAGGCGATCTGTGAGCCAACGGTGCCGATGCCGACCACTACAACTAGCTCGCTCTGCAAAAGGGCTAAGTTGACGCTTCCGGCGATACGGTTGAAATATTCATCGGGCGCGGACATATTCGCCACACGTCACACTTGACTTGCAGATATTACACAGTAAATAATGGAAGGGTAAGGTGACATCAATGGCGATGCCAAAGGAGTGAAGCATGGGAAAAGCAGAAGAGCTGGTAGACGACCTGATGAGACGATCTTTGACACCGGAGGAAGAAGCGGCCAAGCACCCCAGGGTGCCAGAGTTACGACTTCGAGCAGACGCTCCAGCCGTAGATATAAACAAGACCACCCACATCCGTGATGTACTTAGCCGATTACAGGATAAGGACGTTGGTGGCGTCGCGCTTCGTGACCCAAGCACCGGCCCAGTGGCCGTCGTTGTGCCTGTGGAGCGATATTTGGACCTCGTTGGCAAGGAGCTGGCAAATGACCCGTCTAATAAGGTCGGTACCCTTGACGGGCATATTGCGCCAGCCGAGACCGCAATAGCGGCATCATACGTTGAGCAAGTCAATCCTAGTGACACCTGGTAACCAGACGATCTTTAGGATGCTATTTCACTTTTGGGTGATAGGCGTGCGTGCGCTATGCAACCTCGGCAGCGTCCTCCATGCTCAATCCCAGGTCTGCTGGGGAGCCTGCTGAACCACGCGAGGCACCTTGGTTTGTGTCGGCGCGGGTTCTACCAACTGACCATCCAGAGTAGCCACTAACTTCCTAGATGTAGTCGCTGCCTTCTGCCGTTCCTGAATCTTCTTTGGTGAGAGCGGTCGGGCGATCAGATCATCCACCAGTTCTGTTGCCTTACCCATCTATTGCTCCTTTCACTTTCAGCTTCTTGAAACCACCACATTCTACAAGCATCAAGGGATCGACCCGCCCCCTGTTTCCAAATCGGCCCGCTGCCCCTCCACCCTGACCAGCACGTCAAGGCCAAGCTGGTAGCTGTCAGGGAAGCACAGCCGCCCCTCGCCGTCCACCATCTTGAAGTAGGCGATGGAGGAACAATCGTAGGTTGGGGCCTTCAGTGGGGCCGTGATTGCCGCAATGGCTCCCGGCTGGATGTCCGGCACATCCACGAAGCGCAGGGACGTAATCAGGCCCGGCCCGGTGAGCGGCCCCTGCCGTTCCAGCCGTCGCCCCTCCCACGCCACGCTGCCGCTGTTCTTGACCCGCCAGGTCTGCTCGAAGACCTGTCCGGGCTCCAGTAGCGTGCCGTGCGGGATGGTGTCGCCCAGGAAGGTTGAGCCGTCGCCTGGGATGGCGCGGTGTAGCCGTGGTCTGCGCCCGCCAGCTCGTCGACGTTCCTGCTCGCCCGCGTGCTCGGCGACCTCGAACAGGCTCAAGAGGAGGCCGTCGGCCTGGAAGGTGTCCTCGTAGAACTGCACCAACTCGCGGCTGGGCTTGCTGCCCTGCTCGACACGGGAGATATGGCTCGGGCTACAGCCGAACGCCTGGGCCACCTGCTTGCCGCTCCAGCCGTTGACGATGCGGAGCTTCTGCATCGACCAGCCCAGCACAGTCTTGGGCTGCCGGGGCACCAAATGGGGCGGATGGAAGGGGCGGGGCATGAGGCCCAAAGATTGCAGGTTGCTCAATAACTCGCCGGTCGCTCATGCTGGCTTCAGCCGCCGTTGTGCCGGGCGAACCCAGAACGGACTGGAGCGATCTAACGATGACAACCCCACCCTCACACTGGCCGGACAAGGCCGTAAGCGTCGTCCTGACAGTGCTGTTTGTCGCGCTGGTGCTGAACGTCGCCGGCCGGCTCATCGTGGCCGTTTTGCCGGTACTCATCGGCATGGGAGTGGTGGCAGTCGTGCTGCGCCTCGTCTGGTGGTACACGCAGCTATGAGGCCGTTATGGACACCAATTTTACCTGTGGTTTTGGTGGTGGTAAATCAGATGGCATTGCTCATTATTAGACAAAATAATAAAAAGGTGTTGACAAAAATCACACTAAATCGTAGGATAGTTTGTGACGTCGCGTCACAGAATTGTAATGTGAAGGGAGGTGTGAGCGATGAAACGGCGTAAGCCACATAATATTAAGATCCGTGAGGATCGTTTGAGTAAACTCGATGGGACCAAGATGGAGGTCGCTATCTGGTTGCTTGCCAATGGCAAGGTTGAAGATCGCACCAAACGCTCACAGCCTGCCCCACCAGCCAGCGACGACGTAAACGACCCAGTCAGTGATAAAGATAACGGTAAAGACAAGCGGCCGGATGTGCGGGAGGCCGCGTAATGACGGCGGCGATCCAGGGCGGCGCGGTGCTGGCGCTCGGTGGGACGCTGGTGGGGCTGTTGAGCGTTCACCGGCGGCAGGGCCGTGAGGTGGAGTCCGTCGAGCTGCGGTTCGGGCCGGATGTGACCGAGAACGCGGTGTGGGGCGTGCTGGGTGGTATCTCGGGGTTGCCGACCGATGCGCAGGTGGCGTTGGAGGTCGTCGGTGATGCCGATGGGATTCGTCATTACCTGCGTGCCGAAAGTGCGGTGATTGAGATGCTGCGCTCGCATCTGCGTGGTCTGTTGCCGGGTTTGCGGTTGGAGCCGGTGGAGTCGGATGAGCCGGGTGTGTGGCGGTCGGCGGCGCGGGTGCGTTGGGGTGGTCGTCACCCGTTGCTGCGTAGTGACCGGGGCGGCGAGACAGCGGCGGCCCTCCTTGGGGCGCTGTCTGGTCTGCGCGCGGGTGAGAAGGTGATGGTGCGTTGGACGCTGCGGCCGGCGCGTGGGCCGTTTCTGCCTGAGCGTCAGGTCCGCTCGCGGGCTTCCAGTCCGGGGCCGCTGGCGTGGTTGTGGCGTGAGCCGCCGATCGACCCGGCGCACTTATCCGGGCTGCGTGCCAAGTACGGCGGGCCGGTGCTCCTGGGCCGCACGGTGGTGGCCGTGGCGGCGGGCAGCGACGGACGGAGCGTGAATCTTATGACTCGGGTGACGGCGGTGCTGCGAGCGCGGACGGGACTGCGGGGTCTGCCGGTGGTCCGCTATTGCCGCTCTGGTGGGGTGCAGCGGTTTATGGAGCGTGTGCCGGTCGGTGGTGGCAGCCGGTTCTCGCCGGCGGAACTCACGGGCATGGTGGGGTGGCCGATCGATGCGCCGCGGGTGCCGGGCCTGGTGCTCGGTGTCGCGCCGCAGTTGATGCCCTCGCCGCGGATTCCGCAGCGGGGCGGCCGGGTGCTGGCGAACGCTACGTGGCCGGGTATGGAGAGGCGGGCGCTGGCGCAGCCGCTCGTCGGAGCGCTCAGCCACATGGTGGTTGCCGGGCCGAGCGGTGTCGGTAAGTCGGCGCTGCTGGCCGGCGCGGTGGCCCAGGACTTGGCGGCTGGCCGTGGTTGCTTGGTGATCGACGGTAAGGGCGATCTGGCGGAGGAGATCCTGCGGCTGGTGCCCGAGCGTCGCCAGCAGGATGTGATTGTCCTTGAGCCCGGCAGGGCGGGTCCGGTGCCGGGGCTGCGGGTGTTTGGTGGTGGTGATCCGGAGTTGGCGGGCGATTTGGTGCTCGGCATGTTCCGCTCGATCTTTATCGATTCGTGGGGGGTGCGCTCGGATAAGTGGCTGCGCGCCGGGCTGGTGACGTTGGCGCATGACCGCTCGGCGACGCTCGCCGACCTGCCGTTCCTGTTCGCCTCCGATACCTACCGCCGACGTTTGACGGGCCGTTTGCAGGACCCGCTCCTGAAGGCGACGTGGGCGCAGTTTGAGGCGCTCAGCCCGGAGGGCCGCGCCCAGCAGCTCGGGTCGCCGCTGAACAAGGTCAACGAGTTGGTCGGGCGGCGGGTGGTGCGCAGCGTGCTGGCCCAGTCCGCGCCGAAGTGGGACATGCGCGAGGTCTTGAGCCAGGGGCGGGTGGTGATCGTCTCGCTGTCGCCGGGCGTGATCGGCTCGCCGGCCTCGAGGCTGCTCGCAGCGCTTGTGATCCACGAACTCTTCCAGGCCGTGCAGGCCCGCGCCCGAGTGCCAGCCGCCGAGCGCCATCCGTTCTACGTCTATGTCGATGAGCCCAAGGTCTTTACCGACATACCGCTGCCGCTGGATTCGTTGTTTGAGCTGGCGCGTGGTTTGGGCGTCGGCCTGACGCTCGGCGTGCAGTCGGTGGCACAGTTGCCCGTCGATCTCGCCCGCGCGGCGCTGACGAACGCCGCGACGCTCATCGCGTTCCGGCAGAACGCCGACGATGCCAAGCTGCTGGCGCGTGAGCTGCCGGGTGTCAGCGCGGAGGAATTGCAGGCGCTCGGGCGTTTTGAGATCGCGGCGCGTATCGGGCTCGGGCCGGGCGATGTCAGCCCGCCGGTCACCGGCCGCACCCTGCCGCCATCAGAGGCGACCAGCGACCCCGAGACCATCCGCCGGGAATCAGCCGGGCGCTACGGCCGTCGTCCCGAAGACGTCGACGCAGCGCTGCTGGAGGAGCACGGTCTGAACGACCAGCCAACAGGTGGTGTAGGGGCCGATGAGACGCCGCTGCGCCGCCGGCCAAGGCAGTCAAAGGATGAGCTATGAGCGCCGCTCGGCTGATACCGGGAGCGCCGGTCGCCGCGCCGGTCGCTCGGAGTCAGGGCTGCTGTTCACCCTTGAGGAATGGGGCCTTGCGGCGAATAACGCCAGGGGCTCTTGCCTTGCTGTGTGCTGTGTTGTTGTCCCCTGCGGGAGGCCGGACGTGAGTCGCGTCAGCGTGCCTCGCCTCACGGCCTTGGCCGATGGGATGCCGCTCCGTGACAGGCAGATCGTGGAGGCGGTCGCTCGCCTCTCCTTGGCCAGTGGGGGGCAGCTCTCTGATTTATTTTTTTATGATATTTCTAATACTGATACTCGTAGTCGTCGTGCCCGCCGGGTGCTGGGCCGACTGGTGGAGCAGCGGGTGCTTGATCGTTTGGAACGCCGCCGAGGCGGGGTTGGCGGTGGCTCCTCGGCCTGGGTATATGCGCTCGGCCCGGCGGGGCGGCGGATGG
>JANWJO010000211.1 GCA_025449435.1 Chloroflexota bacterium
CCGAGCAGCGCGGGCAGCGTGGCTACGCCATGCGCGTGGGCGGCGGCCTGTCCACCGTACCCCGGCTTGCCCAGCGACTGGGCGTGTTCGTGCCCGCGACTGAGGCCATGGAGGTGCTACGCGCCACCCTGGATGCCTGGCGTACCAACCCCACCTATCGCATGTCGCGCGTCAAGGCGCGGCTCAAGTTCATGGTGGATGATTTTGGCGCGGAGGGGTTTCGGGGCGAAGTCGAGAAGCAGCTCGGCCGGCGCATGCTCGACATCGAGCAGGAGCCCGCGCCGGTGTCCGACACCGAGCACATGGGCGTACACCAGCAGAAGCAGCCGGGCAAGTCGTATATCGGCTTCCCGGTGTATCTGGGCATCGTGACGGGCAGCCAGTTGATCCGCGTCGCCGACCTGGCAGCGCAGGTGGGCGGCGACATCCGCCTGACCCGGCAGCAGAATTTTATTGTGGGCAACGTGCCCAACGAGCGCGTGCAAGAAGTCATCGACGGCATCGGCGCCATCGGCTTCCCGCTGCACGTCAACAAACTGCGCGGCACCTCGCAGGGCTGCACCGGCTCACCGCTGTGCAACTTCGCAGTGTCCGAGACCAAGACCAAGCTGGATGAGATCGTGCAGCACCTGGAGTGCACCTTTGGCGAGCAAGCCGAGGGCATCGTGGTGAATGTCGATGGCTGCCCGCACTCCTGCGCGCACCACTGGACGGCTGACATCGGGTTGCAAGGCAGCACGCTGCGCGAGCGTGGCGACAGCGGCGAGAAGTTGGAGGCGTACGAGATTTATTTGCGTGGCAATTTAGGGGGAGATGAGGCAATTGGCCGGCCGATCGTGCGGCGGGTGCCCGAGGGCCAGGCCAAGTATAATGTGGAACGCCTGGTCGCTGCTTACCTGGGTGAGCGCGAAGTAGGCGAGCGCTTCAAGCAGTTTGCCGACCGCAAGACGGACGCTGAGCTCATCTCCATCGCGTCGGCACGCCCTCTCGACGAAGTGGAGCACGAGCTAGCGGACCGCAAGCCGCACATGGCCAAAGTGCGGGTTGCACGGTAGCTGAGTGTGGTGTACGTGATGAGGGCGTTGGTCGAAGGTGCAGTGGAGATGCCTCGCCTATTCCGCCCCCGCATGGTCACCGAACCCATCGTCTGGCTCAACCCCTACCAGCCGCCGGTCACCTTGCTCGAACGGCGCGTGTACAGCGTGCTGGCAGGTGGCCCGCTCTACCTGCGCGACGTGGTGGAAAGGCTGGCGGAGGCAGCGGTCTACGAGCACTATGCGCACGGCGTGTGGTCGCTCGAAGTTGGCGCCCAGGCATTGCCCGTGCTGCGACAAGAGGCACGCTCGGCGTTACTGGCCCTCGATGGCGGCCAGATAGCGATCGAGACGTCGCCGCAAGTGCGCGCAGCCGCCAATGCCTTGTGGGAACTCCAGGTGAGCGTCTAAACACTAGACGCACCTGGCACAACGGCACAGAAAGGCATTCCCGGATGGCGGCATTAGCGACGGTGTACGATGACCACGACCTGCTCGATGATTATGAAGCAGGTGAGCTGGCTGTCGAACTCGATGATCAAGACCCACAGGAAGTGATCCGCTGGACGCTCGAGCGCTTTGGCTCGCGAGCCGCCGTCGGTACAAGCTTCCAATCCGATGGCATGGCCATCCTCGATATGGCCTGGCGCATCGACCCGCAGGTGCGGGTGTTTGCCGTGGATACCGGCCGGATGCACCAAGAGACCTACGACCTCATGGAGCGGGTGCGCCAGCAGTACGGCATGAAAATCGAGATGTACTACCCCGATGCGGCCGAGCTGTCCAACTTCGTGACGGTCAACGGTATCAACAGCTTCCAGCGGGGCGTGCCACTGCGTCTGCGCTGCTGTGAGATCCGCAAGGTCCGCCCGCTCATCAAGGTGCTCGATGGCCTGGACGCTTGGATCACCGGCCTGCGCCGCGATCAATGGGCCAGCCGCTCCAACATCCGCAAGCTAGAGATCGATCACGACCACGGCGGCATCGCCAAGATCAACCCCCTGGCCGATTGGTCAGAAGACGACGTGTGGGCGTATATCCGCGAGAACGACGTGCCCTACAACGCCCTCTACGACCAGGGCTACACCAGCATTGGCTGCGCCCCCTGCACCCGGCCCACGCTGGCCGGCGAAGACGCCCGCGCCGGCCGCTGGTGGTGGGAGAAGAACGCGCCCAAAGAGTGCGGCATCCACTGCCCCATCGAGACCGGCGGCTTCGAGCACGAGGCCGATTCCATCCTCGGCCACGCTGGAAAGCGAGCGTAGTGACGGTGGTACCATTGCAGGCGGAGCAAACGGCGCTCCAATTGTCTGCTGTCGAGCAGGAGTTGGTGAGCGCGGAGGTACGAGCAGTTGCGCGCCTGCAAATCGACCCCGATGCCAAACAGCGCTACAGCGAGTTTGTACGGGTGGTCGAAGAAGGAGTGGTGCCTGGTGAGCGGCTTGCGCAACTCGCCACCATCCTCGAAATCGGCCTGCAGAGCGGCCGAGTACGCCGGTTTTACGGTCCAGAAGGGGAGCAGGCCATCAGCCGGCTGTACCAGCGGACCCCACAAGGCGCGGCAGCGGTGAAGGCAGCGAGCGAGGTGACCAAGGCCTTGCGGGCCTTGCAGGGCCAAGTGATCGATGACCTCCAGCTCAGCGCGCTCGGCCCGGGCTCGTACAACCTGCTCATCGACACCAAGGAGTGTCAGCTCACGCTGCGGTTTGAACGTGGCGGTGTGCGTATCGACGCTCTGGCGTTGGGCATCTAGGCAACGAGCAGCAGACCGCGGTACCCGTACCGGCTGGCGCCCGCTTGTGATGTGGATGGAAGGAACTCGTAATCGTGTCTCAAGGCTTCACCGTGTGGCTCACGGGACTTTCCGGGGCAGGCAAAACCACGATCGCCCACAAACTCGCCACCATTGTGCATGAGCGTTTGGGCAAGGTGGAATTGCTGGATGGCGACGTCGTGCGCACCAACCTGTCCAAAGGGCTTGGCTTCTCCAAAGAGGACCGCGACACCAATATCCGGCGCATCGGCTTTGTGAGCCTGCTGCTCACCCGTAACGGCGTGCCGGTGATCGCCTCCGCCATCGCGCCTTACCAGGCCGTGCGCGACGAAGTGCGCCAGCAAATCGGCAGCTTTGTCGAGGTGTACGTGAAGTGCTCGATGGATGAGTTGGTTAAGCGCGACGTCAAGGGGCTGTACGCCAAGGCGCTGCGTGGCGAGATCGCCAACTTCACCGGCGTATCCGATCCGTACGAGGCGCCGCCCAACCCGGAAGTCACCGTGGTGACCGACGTGGAGACCCTCGACGAAAGCGTGGCCAAAGTGGTAGCTAAGCTCGAGCAGCTGGGCTACCTGCCGCTGGCCAAACCGGCTGCGGCCAGCGCAGGGAGTGCGCGATGACCGCTTCTGTACACCCGACCGCCGCGACCAAGCCCGCTGGCATCACGCCACACGGCGGCAAGCTGGTCGAAAACCTGGCCGGCGACGCCGAGGCGCAGCAACTGCGCGAGCAAGCCAAGCACCTGGTCACCATCCCTATCGCCACACGTCAGTCGTGTGACCTGGAGTTGCTCGGCAACGGCGCGTTTAGTCCGCTGACAGGCTTTATGGGCGCTGGCGAGTATCGCTCGGTCGTCGAGAACATGCGCTTGCCGTCGGGTCTGGCCTGGACCTTGCCGATTACCTTGCCGGTGGACGATGCCATCGCGAGCGGGATCAAGGTTGGCCAGCAGGTGGCCTTGCGCGAGGCCGATGGTTCACTGGCCGCCGTGCTTACCGTCAGCGAGAAGTATGGCTACGACCGCGAGGTTGAGGCCCGCCACGTGTACGGCACGACCGACGCGGCGCACCCGGGCGTGCAAAAGCTCGCTGAGCAACCCGACACCCTGGTGGGTGGGTCGGTACGCGTGCTGCCGCGTGAGCGCAACCCCGAATACGCCGGGCACGACCTGTCGCCACGGGAAACGCGCGAACGCTTCGCACAATTGGGGTGGAAGGCCATCGTAGGCTTCCAAACGCGCAACCCGGTACACCGCGCGCATGAATACATCCAGAAAGCTGCGCTGGAGATCGTCGACGGCTTGCTGCTCCACCCACTGGTGGGTGAGACCAAGAGCGACGACATTCCCGCCAGCGTGCGCATGCGCTGCTACCAGGTGCTATTGGAAAACTACTATCCGCCGGAACGCGTGGTGCTGTCCGTGCTGCCGGCGTCGATGCGCTACGCCGGTCCCCGCGAGGTGATCGTTCACGCGCTCATGCGCCAGAATTATGGCTGCACTCATTTCATCGTGGGGCGCGATCACGCTGGTGTCGGCAACTACTACGGCACCTACGACGCCCAGAAGATGTTCGACAACTTCACCAGCAGCGAGCTGGCCATCCAACCGTTGAAGTTCGACCACTCCTTCTATTGCAAGCGCTGCGAATCTATGGCCACCACCAAGACCTGCCCGCATGGTGCCGACCAGCACGTAGTGTTGAGCGGTTCCAAGGTGCGCGCCATGCTCGCCGCGGGGCAGGTGCCGCCAACCGAGTTCAGCCGGCCAGAAGTGGCCGCCGTGCTCATCGCGGCAAGCCGGTAAGGCGGGATAACAGTGGCACGCACCGACGCCGATCGAGGCGTGCCATACTATCCAACCTTTCTGGACCTGACCCACAAGCGTGTGGTGGTAGTCGGCGCGGGCGTCATCGGCAGCGAGAAGGTGCACGGGCTGCTGCCCTGCCGGCCTGACCCGCTGGTGGTGATTGCACCGCACGCCTCAGACGAAGTGCAGCATGCCGCCGCCGCGCAGCAACTAGTCTGGCTGCCACGACCCTACCAGGAGGGCGACCTGACTGGCGCGGCGGTTGTGTTCGCCGCCACCAACGACCGTACGCTCAACGCCACCGTGGCGTCCGAGGCGCGGCGCCGGCATATTCCGGTGCTCGCCGTCGACGACATCCCCAACTGCGACTTGATTGCCCCCGCAATCGTCCGGCGTGGCGACGTGGTGGTGGCGATTTCCACCGGCGGGCAAAGTCCGGCTTTTGCACGCTGGCTGCGCGAACGCCTCGACCGCGCCATCCCAGCGCACTGGGGGACCATGCTCACCGTGGCAGCGCGGGCGCGGCTTGCGTTGCGTGCAGCCAGGCGCACCGCCTCGCCCGATACCTGGCAAGTGGCACTCGGCCCGGACGTGGAAGCGCTCGCCGCCCAGGGTGAGGTGAACCAAGCCGTTAATCTGGCACTGGAGCACCTCGGTGCAGTTGGGGTGCCACGATGAACCAGAGCGACACGCCAGCGTTGGTGTCACTCGTCGGCGCGGGCCCCGGCGACCCCGAATTGCTGACCCTGCGCGCCGTGCGCCGGCTGAGCCAGGCCGACGCGGTGATACACGACCGGTTGGTGAGCAGCGCCGTGCTCGACTACTGCCGGCTGGGCTGCCGGCGCATCGACGCCGGCAAATCGTCCGCCCGCCACACCATGCCCCAAGAGGACATCAATCAACTGCTGATCGACCTTGCACTCAGTGGGCAGCGCATCGTGCGGCTCAAGGGTGGCGACCCGTTTGTGTTTGGCCGTGGTGGTGAAGAGGCGCAAGCGCTCGTGCAAGCCGGCATCCCGTTTGAAGTGGTGCCCGGCGTCAGCTCAGCCTTCGCGGCCGCGGCGGTTGCGGGTATCCCCGTCACGCACCGGGGCATTGCCACGGCCGTCACGGTCGTCACCGGCCACACTCGTGCCGGTGGCGGTGACGTGGATTGGCAAGCGTACGCCCGCGTGCCTGGCACGCTAGTGGTGTTGATGGCCGTGGAAAACCTGGCTGAGGTCGTTCACAAGTTGCTGACCTATGGTCGCCCAGCCGATCAAGCCGCTGCCATGATCGAATCGGCAACCACGCCGTTTCAGCGGGTGGTGTACGCGGCGCTGGGCCAGATTATTGATGTTGCTGCTCAACAGCAAGTGCGTGCGCCTGCCGTGTTGGTGGTGGGCGACACCGTGGCACTGGGCCAGCAACTGGGCTGGTGCTTCCCGCTCACGTCTCCAGCTGTGCAGCCCTCCGATGGCGCTCAGCAGGCTGACGCTGAGATGAGCAGCGTATTCTCGCTTATGGCCACGAGGTAAATCGAGGAGACCCCTCCCCGACCCCTCCTTAAGGTTCCCCAAGAGGGGAACCGAGCTGACGGATGGTGGGCAGTATTCTTCCGGCGCAACGTCCCCCCCAACGGGGGGGGACAACAGAGGGGTTCGTACCCTGCTTACCCCAACGCTTGGCGCAGCAAGTTGAGCGCGTCGTTGACCGCCCGCTGGCGCACCTGGCCGAGCGCCGCGTTGTAGGCGCGTTCGTAGGTGGCTGGCTGGCCGGGCCCGGCAACCGCGACGTGGACGGTGTAGGCGGGTGGCTCGTGGCGTATCTCCTCGATGGCTACCGCTAGCGCGTGCGTGGCGGCATCGCCAGCGAGCGCCTCGGTGGCTACCGCGAGTGCGGTTTGCGCCGCCGGACCCTCCGGCAGGGGGTGTACCGATGCGCCCGCGAAGTGCGCATCGCCCAGGTGTGGGATGAGGTCTGCGCTGAGTGCGCCAGCGGTACCCAACTCGACGATCGCCAGCCGGACTCCTCGTTCGCTCACCAGACGCGCCGCACCGTGCGCCAGCGGCTCGTCGTCCACACCGTACACCGCGTTGCCCAGGATGGCGCGGATGCGTGCTTCCATCGGGCCGATGGTGGTTTCGGCAGCGGCAGCGCTGACCGCTTTGGTGGTGAGCCGCACGTGGATGCCGTCGCGCTTGGCGTAGGTGGCGACAGTGGGAGCCGTTGAGTGGATGAGGTCGCCGAGCATCTCTTCGACCGACGACTCGCCGATGCCAATCACCTTGAGTGTGCGCGAGAAGATCACCATGCCGCCGGCGCGCTGCTGTAGGCGTGGCTTGACCTCGCTGGCCCACATGCGCGTCATTTCACTGGGCACGCCGGGCATCGCGGCGATGACGTGGCCATCACGTTCTACCCACCAGCCGGGAGCGGTGCCCACCGGGTTGGCCAGTGCGCTGGCTGACCGGATCAATGTCGCTTGCTTGACGTTGCGTTCTGGCATGGCCACGTTGCGGCGGGCGAAGAAGGCGCGCAACTCCCGCTCCAGATCGGGTTGCACCACCATGGGCTCTGCGAGCAGGTCGGAGATAGCTTCCCGCGTGAGGTCGTCCTCGGTCGGTCCCAGCCCACCGGTCATCACGATGACGTCTGAG
>JANWJO010000212.1 GCA_025449435.1 Chloroflexota bacterium
ACCGGCTGGCGATCTCCGGCAGTGCGCCTGCGTGTCCGGCTTCAAAACCAAGCAGCGTCACCGCGTCGATGCGGCGTTGCCAGAAGGGCAACGTGCCGCCGAGTTGCGCGAGCGTTGTGCGAGCGACAGAACCGGTGTCGATCAGGATGCTGCGACCTTGCAGGTCTTGCACCAGCACGCTGTCGCCAGCACCAGCCGCGAACACGGTGATCGTAGGCATTGCTGCTGGCCTACGTGCCGTGGCCATGATCAGCGGGACGCCGGCAGCCACACCAAGCAGCGCGAACAGCCGCCACGGCAGGATGCTGCCACTGCCAGCTCGTTGGTATGACACCGACCACAGCGGCAGAAGTGACAGCACGCCAGCGTAATACAAGGCGGCGAAGGTGCTCGTGACGGACGGCGCCGCTACGAACGCAAAAGGGAGCGCTGCCAGCACACGCACGATGGCCATCATCAGGGCAAGGAACCCAAAGGCAGGTAGCCCAGCCAGGTGCCCCAGACCTGGAGCCACCGTCGCCAAAAGCACGGTGAGGGCCCCCATCGCCATGGACGCCGCGAGCATAGGCAAGCACAGCAAGTTTGCAAGCGGCGCGACAAACGACACTTGCTGAAAGCCGGTCATCGTCACCGGCAACACGCCTACCTGGGCCGCCAGCGTCACCCCCACCGGCTCCGCCAGCCAGCCCGGCAACCGGGTGAGCCAGCGCTCCCACCGCGGCATGAGTAGCAAGATACCCCCCGTGGCCCCAGCAGACATCTGGAAGCCACTGTCACCAAGCACGCCCGGATCGGCGGCGACCATCCCACCGACAGCTACGAGCAACCCCTGGAAAGATGCTGCTGGGCGGCCGGTCACCAGGGCGCCGAGTGCCGCTGCCCACATCAGCCCGGCGCGAATCCCCGCTGGCGTCGCACCGGTAATGAGGATGTAACAGGCTCCCAGCACCAGCGCTGGGTAGGCAGCGCGCCGCCTTCCAAGCAGCAGGGCCCCAACCTCGAGTAATGTGCCGCCAACGATGGCCACCTTGAAACCGCTGGTGGCGATGATGTGGATCATGCCTGTGCGAATGAAGTCTGGCGCGAGTGTGGAGAATGTGGCGGATCGGCTGCCGATGAGGATAGCGCGCTGCAACGACGCCTCGGGCTCCGGCAGCGCATCGTTCAACGCGCTCACAATGCGAGCTCGCAGCAAATTTATGGCTGCGTGAATCGGGTCGACGCTTGCCTGATCAATCGGCGTGATGGACGCGTAGGTCAGTTCGCTGAAGATTCCCTGGCGTGCCAGATAGGCCCGGTAGTCAAAGTTGGGCAGCACGGGCGGTGGCTGCAGCTTGCCACGCACGTCCAGCCGATCGCCGTAGGCGTGTTCGGGCCACAGTGGCGCACGCACTAGCACCGTGCCGCTGCTGAGGCGCCACGCCGGCTGGCCGCGTTGACCGGTAGCCACCTGCTCCACACGCACACGCAGCAGCGCGGCGTTGTCGCGCAAGTCGGGCTCGTCAGACACAACGCCTACTAGCTCTACGAACTGGCCATTGAGTGCCTGGATGCCGTTCGCGGGCTGCATTGACGAAGCCTGGAAGCGCCACATGCCCAGCATCAGCGTGGCGACGCTCACGCCAGCGAGCACCAATGCTGGCTTGCGCGTGACCCCCGCGCCAAGGGCGATGACAGTCCCCAGGGCGACCATCCAACCGGGAATCGGGGGAACGTACTGCCCTGTGGATATTCCGGCCAAAAAGGCTACGACGGGGAGGGCGAGAGGCGCGCCGGTGATCGCCGATCGGAGCGTCCATGCTGCGGGCGCCCGGTCGCTCATTGCACCGTCAGACGATCGCGAATCTTGGCCAGCTCCGACGCGCGCAGCCCAGCTTTGAGCAAGTCGTCCACGTTCGAGTAAGGGCCGTTCTGGTCGCGGTAGTCCACGAGCTTCTGGGCGGTTACTTTGCCAATGCCGGGCAACTGCGTGAAGTCGTTGACCGTCGCGGTGTTGACGTTTACCAACCACACACCCGTCGGCGTGGGTGTAGCCACGATTCTCGTGGACTTCGGTTTGACAGTGGCGGTTGCTGTGGGGTCTCCGGTCCGCGGCACGTTCACCTGTTCGCCGTCGGAGACCGGAGCCGCCAGGTCCACGCGCGTGAGGTCGGCCGCATCCAGTGCGCCGCCGGCCAGCGCTAATGCGTCGTGCACCCGAGCACCAGGGGGCAGTTCATACACGCCAGGGTTGACGACCGCGCCACTCACATACACTTGCAGGGGTTGGGGCGTGCGCGCAGGGACTGGTGCCGATGTAGGAACAACAGTCCGCTTTGGTGCAATTGTGGCGATCGCCAGAGGTGTCGGGGCCGGCGCGTTACGCGCGCTGTACAGCACCACAGCGCTCCCCACGAGCGCTGCGCCAGCGACAGCGGCGAGCACCAGGCGCAATGGCGCGGTCATTCCTAGGTGTCGCTCACGCTGGCGCGCATACGCTCCTCAAGCTCACTGAGTGCAATGGATGGTAGCAAAGGACCGGCCGGTTGTCCAAGGCAGGCCGCTACGTCGCCGGGATGAGGATGTCCTTGCCTGCGACGAGCTTGTAGGGGGGCGTCAGGTGATTAAGCGCGATGATGACTGACGGCGATATGCCCAGGGAGCGGGCAATGGAACTCACGGTCTCACCTGGCTGAACTGTGTACACCTTGGTACCTGCCGGTGCCGTGGCTGTGGGCGTTACGGACTTATCTGGTTTGGGCGTCTTGGTGACCGCCGTCGCCGCCGGCGTGGGCTCTGGCGTGGCGGTTTCAGTAGCCGTGGCTGTTGCCGTCGCGGTAGGTTCCGGCGTCGGTGTTTCGATCTGGGAGTCGACCAGAGCAACAGCCCCAGCTACGTTAATATTTGGCGTCACGTAGGGCAATACCGGCGTTGGAGCAGGCGCAATCGGGGCTTTCGCCGGTGCCGCTTGAGCCGGTCTCGCCGGAACAGCCGTCGGCGGAACCGTCGGGATCGCTGTTGGACGAGTGAGCAACTGGCCCCGCGCAATAGGGTCAACAACGGTTTGAGCCTGGTGCTGGAAGTTCGTAAACCAGGTGAAGCTGATGCGCCCTTGGAGCGTACGCATGCTCCACCACAGGGTGACCGCAAAGGCGCCAATGACCACAATGAGGGCCAGGCGAAGCGATGCATTATCGATCTGGGATGAGAACTTCCGCCGTTGCAAATGCCGGACTGTCGATAGGTCGCTCGGTACGCGCTTTGCTCGCACCCGGAACCCCTATTCCTACAAACCTGGCCAGTGCACATCACCCGTGATCATGCGATATGACGCGCAGCGACCTCGATCCCCTTCAGGTATCCACGATTGCGGCAGCCGGCGCGGTATCCTGTTACCCAATAGTGTGACTTAGGACCGCCAAGGGCAGTAATAGCAACCACTTTGGCACACGAAGCCGCACACAATTGGAACAAAATACCGTATAGTAGAACAAGAGTTTGGAACAACCGTTCAGAACGGGCGTTCAACAGACCGGTGTACTGGGTAGCAGGGTTGGAGAGTCGGATGGACACGATGAGCATGACCGTGATGGTGGCCGCTACCTTGTGCGCCATGGCGTGGTATTGCTGCTACCGCTTTCTTCAGGATGTCGCTGCCGCCGAGCGAGCCAAGCAGCCGGTACGCATCAATCAACAGCCGAAGCGGATGGTGTCCTCGCGTCACGTCGGTGGCAATGGCTACGACGGTAGCACCGATCGCGCCGCCTAACGCCAGCTAGTCGTTCTTGGCGGCGCCGGGCCAGTTGCCGTACACGTCGATGTTGACACCGTCGATCTTGGGTCGCTTGCCCACCACCATCACACCGGGCCGGCCCAACGCCTGGCCGCCAACCTGCTTATTCGCCGGGTTGCGGTAGCCCAAGCGCACTAAGCGCCGCCAGTTGGGCGTGCCGTTGAGCGCCGAACCGTGGATGGTGTAGATGCTGAATAGCACCACATCGCCGGATTTGGCCGGGCACGACACGGCATCTTGCAGCCGGTATGTCTCCGGCGGCAGGTGGGGCGACCCTATTTTTACGTGTTCCAACGGCCCGAGTTTGTGGCTACCAGCCAGGAACTTGAGACAGCCGTTGGCCTCGTTGGCTTCGTCGATATGGATGATGGCGTCGATGTACCGGCCATCGGCGTGAGGATAAAACGGGTTGTCCTGGTGCATCGGGAAGGGCGTGCCGAATTCCGGTGCCTTGGCGTGCAACGTCATGTGATGGAATTCCAGTTCCGGGCCGATCAGGTCCGCGATGGGTTCCACCAGTGCGCGGTGTGGAATTGTCCGCGCAAATGACGACGCGTAGTGTTGCAGTTCGTGGATCGCCGATAGCTGGGCCTTGGCCTCTTGGTCGGCGGTGAGGTACTGCTGCCGCCAGGGCCCTTCCCAACCGCGACCTGGCCTCGTCCACACCTGCATAATGTATTCCAGGTCGTCGCTCAGCGCCGCCACTTCTTCAGGGGAGAAGACTCCCGGGACTCGAAGATAGCCATTGGTTTCGAAGAATTGCTTCTGCGCCGTGGTCAGCGCATGTTCGTGTACCGTCGCTACCATTGCCAACCCTCTCCAAAGCTCGTTCCCGTGACACGGCCCGCCGGTGTCTGTGCGCTATGGTAGGAAGACGGTCGTCATCGCGCAACTCGCCGCGCTAATGCGATTCGTGCCCAGGTGATTGGGTACGGGCTGGCATTGGCTGTGCGAGGCCGTCGGCCTGATGTGATCGCACAAGCAGGGCGGTGCTCGGTCGGGTGCGCACACCGTCGTTGGACGGGTGTTCACGCTGGATGCCCGTCCGGCGCCTGGCTTGCAGAGTAGAGACCTTGTGGACATTGCCCTTTGGCAACGACGTGCGCTGTCCCATGAGGGGCGACACAAGTTCCTCGAAGCGCTCGCTAGTCCACACTTCTTCCTGCAGCAGCGTCTGGACTAGGGATTCGAACACGCGGTGATAACTCTGAAGGACAACGCGCGCACGGGCAAGTGCCGCTTGGGTGAGTTCGCGAATTTCGCTGCGGACATCTTCCGAGAGCTGGCGTTCAGCCCCTTCTTCTAAACGTACAGGCCCCACAACCTCGCTCATGCCAAATTCAGCCACCATTGCCGTGGCGATGCTCGTCGCCTGCTGCAAGTCGCCGTGTGCCCCGCTGGATACGTCGGCGCAATACACACTCTCCGCGGCCATGCCGCCCAACGTAAACGCCAGTCGCGCTTCGAGCATCGATTGCGTGAGGAGGCGGCGGTCCTCATCGGACGAGATACGGGTGAAGCCACCGGCCGCGCCAAGCGACACCACCGAAACTTTTTCGACCCGGCCGAGTGCTGGGAACTCCCGCGCAAGCAACGCGTGGCCGAGTTCATGAATAGCCACTCGGCGGCGCTCGTCGTCGTTCATTTGAAACGACGACCCGAAGCCAATCAGCACGCGTTCGACCGCCTGCGCCACGTCAGAGCGCTCGATGCGCTCGTGTTGTTGCCGGACGGCTGTGAGCGCGGCTTCATTCAGCACGTTCTCCAGGTCTGCACCACTCATGCCGGTGGTCTCGCGTGCCACATCGGCCAAGGACACCTCATCGTCAAATGACTTGCCACGCGCGTGAACGACCAGGATCTGCTCGCGAGCAGCCCGATCCGGCAGGTCGACGTGGACGTGACGGTCGAACCTGCCCGGTCGCAAGATGGCTGGATCGAGTACATCCAACCGGTTGGTAGCTGCCATGATCACAATGCTTTCGGTGCCAGCAAAGCCGTCCATCTCAGTCAATAACTGGTTGATGGTCTGCTCATATTCGCTCTGCCCGCCACCGCTCTGGCCCGTGCGCTTGCGGCCCACCGCGTCGATTTCGTCGATGAACACGATGGCGGGCTGGTGCTTGCGGGCCTCCGCGAACAGTTCACGCACGCGGCGCGAACCCATGCCCACGAACATTTCCACAAAATCGGATCCGCTCACAGCGTAAAAGGCGGCGCTGGCTTCTCCAGCCACGGCCCGCGCGATGAGCGTTTTGCCCGTGCCCGGCGGGCCAATGAGCAGGACGCCGCGCGGGCAGCGTGCCCCCAGGCGCGTGAACCGCTCCGGTTCCTTGAGGAAGCTCACCACCTCTTCCACGTCGTCGCGTACCGCGTCCAGCCCAGCGACATCGGCAAAGGTGGACGGACGCGCGTGGCGATTGTTCTTGTTCATGCTCGAGCGCGGGACGCTCTTGGCGAGATACCAGGTGAAAAACACCAGAAATCCGCCCAACGCGACCATAAGCAGGATGGTCATAATGGCGCCAAGCACGTGAAACAGCTGCCCGCCAGCTGTTTCTGGCAGGTCATTGCGTTCGTCGATGCTGATCTTGCCGCTTAACACGTCCGCTCGCGGGACCAGGTCCCAGATGGACGTTTGTGTGTTCTTCAGGGACCAGATAGAGAAGGTGGGGCCTGTGGCCACTACGCGGTCGGGGTACACCGTCAATTTCACCGTGTCATTAGCGGAGGCGGCGGCATTCACGTCGGACAGGAGCGTACCAATCGGCACCTGCGTCGAGCCGGCGGGCACGCCGGGCTGCGTAGCATTTGAGGTGTCGCCGATGTGCCAGGCGTACATGACGAGCACACCAAGCACCAAGCCAATGAGCAGCGGCTGCCCCAACCGAACCCAGAGAGAGCTGCGGGACGGAGGTCGCGGTGAGCGTTTGCGCACGGTTGGAGGGTCCCAGTCAGAGCCATGCGTCCCGTTTGGTCTCTCTGCCACGTCATGTCCTTTTGATGCAATGGGTTCCGTTTGGTACAAGGTAGCAGGTTGACCTAACAGACAATAGAGATGTTTGGTGCCTAAGGTGTTTGGGAGCGCGAGGTCCTTCCCCGTGCTTGACGCCATTTTGGGCGGCAGGTACACTTTGCAATCCCAGTTGCAGGTTGCTGGGTGTTCCTGGCTGCCGGACGCGTGACGGCACGCCGAAGTGGTGAAATGGCAGACACGCTGCGTTCAGGGCGCAGTGGGGGTAACCCCGTGGAGGTTCAAATCCTCTCTTCGGCACGAAGCTAGTGCTTCCGTACCGGTCCGGATGCGCCGGGCTGGGGACATTGACAATAATAAAGAGGGCGATCACGTCGCGCCGGGGCCTATAGCTCAGTTGGGAGAGCACTTGAATGGCATTCAAGGGGTCAGGAGTTCGAGCCTCCTTAGGTCCACACCGGTAAGCCGGTTTCGTATGGTGGCCATAGTTCAGTGGTAGAGCGCCAGATTGTGGCTCTGGAAGTCGAGGGTTCGAATCCCTCTGGCCACCCGCATGCAATGGTAGTATGGATTGGTCGGTCCTCGTAGCTCAGTGGATTAGAGCGTTAGATTGCGGATCTAAAGGCCGGAGGTTCGAGTCCTCTCGAGGACGCCTGGTTTTGGGCGGTTAGCTCAGTTGGTTAGAGCGCTTGCTTGACATGCAAGAGGTCTCGGGCTCACATCCCGTAACGCCCACCGCACCGTGGCGCATTCGTCGCGCGGCCTAGGACGCAGCCCGCTCCAGGCTGAGAACACGGGTTCGCATCCCGTATGCGCTACAATCGCCCCGATGTGCCGGCCGAGGTAGCTCAGTTGGTAGAGCAGCGGACTGAAAATCCGCGTGTCGGTGGTTCGATTCCACTCCTCGGCACCATTTTTTCATCGAAAGCGTGACGGCCAATGTCGTCGTCCTCTGCGAAGGTAAACGGCGCTTGTTGGGGTTCTTTGGCTTATCATGGGTTCCGCCTAAGCGAACCGCCTTGCGGCCGTAAAAATGAAATCCGCCCATCAAAGAG
>JANWJO010000213.1 GCA_025449435.1 Chloroflexota bacterium
AATTCGTTCGGCCGGCGTGACTAACGCTGCTAACCAGCCCAACGAGTTCGCGGCGTATGGTGTGCCGTCACGCGAGTGCGGGGACGTGCCTACGTCCACCAAGCGCTTTCCTGACGGCGCGCAGTACCGCATGGAAGTGCCCAGCACGGAGAGCCCTCGCGCGTTTGACCTGATCGTTGAGCGCACCAAGGCTGCGGGCCTGCCCATCCAACGCATATCCCAAGGCTCTGGTATTTGGCTGCTCACCGATGCCGAGATCTGCGCGATGGCCGATACCGGCCTGCGCGAGGGCATGGAAGTGAGCTTGTTCGTGGGGCCACGTGCTGCCTGGGACGTTGGTGCGCAAGCAGTGGCGCCTGGCGGCAAGGTGTCGGGCCCCACGTTGCGTGGCGCTGACGGCTTGCGTTACGCCGTGGCTGATGTGCAACGGGCGTGCAGCCTGGGCATCCGCAGTGTGCTGGTGGCCGACATTGGCCTCTTATGGCTCCTGGGGCGTATGCGCCGCGCCGGAGAACTGCCGCCCGAACTTATCTTCAAGGTGTCGGTGCAGATGGGTCCGGCCAACCCTGCCAGCGCTAAGGTGCTGGATGATCTAGGGGCGGACACACTGAATGTGGCGACCGACCTGTCACTGCCGCAACTGGCGGCGATCCGGCAGGCAACAGATCTCCCCATTGACTTCTATATCGAGGCGCCGGACGACTTTGGCGGCTTCTTGCGCTACTACGAGCTGGCCGACATCGTGCGCGTCGCAGCGCCGGTGTACATTAAGTTTGGGTTGCGCAACGCGCCCAACATCTACCCGTGGGGCACCCACCTCGAGGCAACGTCGCTGGCACTCACAGGCGAGCGATTGCGCCGAGCCGAGATGGCCTATGCGCTGCTGTGCCGCACCATGCCTGAGGCCATCACCTCGCAGCGCGGGGCGGCAGGGTTGGGCATCCCCAAGCGGCGCGCGGCGGGCTGACCCGTTGCTAAGTACAATCCGCTGCGCACGCGAATGCACGTGTGCCTGGCGGACTTGGCGCATCCCGCCAGCAGGTGGACATTTCTGGTGTTGTTACGCCTGGGCGGCTAGCCAGGAAAGCGAGATCAGCCGCGCAATGGCACAGACACAACCAAGTGAAGGGGAAGGTACGTAGACATGGGCCGTCTGGACGGTAAAGTCGCGATTGTCACCGGCGCCGGACCCGGCATCGGACGGGCGATCCCGACCATCTTTGCGCGCGAAGGTGCGCGAGTTGTACTCGTAGATGTCCGGCCGGAGGCGGCCCAGGAAACCACGCAGCGCATCCGCGCAGCTGGCGGGCAAGCCGAGTTTCTGCAAGCCGACGCTTCCAAAAGTACCGATTGGAAGCGCGTGGTGGACCATACGCTGGCGGCGTTTGGCAGCGTCACCACGCTGGTAAATAGCGCGTCGTGGGCTAAGGTGATGCCCAGCATCGAGATCGATGAAGAAGATTTCGATCGCACGCTGGCGGGCGGGTTGAAATCGGCATGGCTGGGCGCCAAGTACTGTATCCCGCATATGATCCAGGCGGGCGGGGGGGCCATCGTGAACATCTCGTCGGCCAATGGACTGGTGTCCAATCCGGGCTTTTCGGCGTACAGTGCGGCCAAGAGTGGCCTACTGGGCCTTACCCGTGGCCTGGCCATCGACTACGGCCTGCAGGGCATCCGGGTCAATGCCATCTGCCCAGGGTTGATCGTGAACGAGGTGACTAGCCAGCGCTATCAGATGGACCCCGACGAGGAGCGCGGCAGCCGTGACCCCTATCTGGTGGGGCGCTATGGCAAACCAGAGGACATTGGCTATGCGGCGCTGTACCTGGCCTCCGACGAGGCAGCGTTTGTGACGGCCACCATCCTGAGCGTCGATGGCGGGCTCACGGCGCAATCGCCCGAAGCGGTGATCCGGCCATCGTTCCGCAAGCGCTGGCGCAAGGACAAAGTGGTGTTTCAGGACGCTTGAGCAGACCCCGCGCCTGGGAGCGGCGGGGGAAGCAGGTACAAGTAGGCGTCTTCGAGCGAAGGGTCCACGGGAACAGCTTGGGGATGTGGGCTGCGAGCGCTCAGGAGCCTGACCACAGTGCCTTGTGGCTGTGTGACCAGCGCGCTCACCGTGTACGTCGATTGAAGGCGCAGTGCCGTTGCGGCATCGACCGTCACGGTCCACACGTTGCCAGCAGCACGGTTGAGCAGGTTATCGGGCGTAGCGTCGGCGACGATCGAGCCGTGGTCGAGGATGACCAGCCGGCTCGCCACTGCCTCGACATCCCCGATGATGTGTGTGGACAGCACGACGAGCCGGTTGGAGGTGAGGCTGGACAGCAACGTGCGGAAACGTACGCGCTCGGCTGGATCGAGACCAACGGTGGGTTCGTCGACGATGAGCAGCTCCGGATCGTTGAGCAAAGCTTGCGCGATGCCGGCGCGCTGTTTCATGCCGCCCGAATACTCTCTAAGTTTGCGGTCGGCGTCGGCTTCCAAATTCACTAACTCGAGCACCTCATCGGTGCGGTGGCGCGCGAGCGGCTGGGGAAGGCCCTTCATACTGGCCAAATAGCGCAAGAAGCGGCGAGCGGTGAACTCGGGGTATACGCCGAACTCCTGCGGGAGGTAACCCAGCACGCGGCGCACCGCCTGGCTGTTGGTTTGCACATCCAGGCCGTTCCAGGTTGCGGTTCCACTGGACGGCCGTACGAGCGTCGCGATGATGCGCATCAGCGACGTTTTACCAGCGCCATTAGGACCGACCAGTCCAAGCAAGCCAGGCCCACACCGCAAACACACGTCCTGCAACGCCCAGCGGGCACCGTATTGCCTGGAGAGATGGTTCACCACGAGTTCCATGACGTTCCTTCCGTAGATGTGGGCAGGAGACTACGCGGCTACAGCATTTTCTCGAACCGGCGAAACCGCAGGACCGCCAGCAGCGCGAGCGCCAATCCGGCGACGATCAGGCCGAGGTGGGGCATCAGCCAGGGCTGGAGATCGGGCAACTGCGCTTGCAACTGGAGCGCCATCAGTTGCGTTTGAGCAGGGTTCAGGTTGGGATGGGCTTGCAACTGTTGCAGGAGTGCCGTCATGCTTGCCTGCGGCAGCGCAAAGCTTGTGGGGTTCCAGAACATAAACCACACTGGGAGGTGGCTATCGCCCACCAAGTCGAGCGCTACCCATACCACTAGCACGATCAGCTTGCCGGCGGTAGCGGCTTGCGGCCACAGGGTACCCAGGGCAAAGCTCGCGCCAGCGAGCAATATCGTGGCCGGCAAAATGGTGAGGCCCGACAGCCCGGCCAGGGCGAGCACGTTGGGTGCCCGGTAGGCGGCACTCGTTTGGTGTAACAGTGTGTCAACGACCCAAGTGACGGCGAATAGTTCAAGCGCGAGGGCGAGGCAGACCAGCAGGGTGGCGATGAAGCGGCCGCCGGTATACGCCCAGGCGGGGATCGCCGTGGCCATCAACAACTCGTGGACACGACTCTTGTAGTCACGGGCGACGCCCTCAGCGGCTAGAAAAGGCAGGAACATGCCGTAGAGCAAGAGCAGGGCGAACACCAGCTCGTGCAGCATGCCAACCGCCGTGCTCCCCACAATGGCGATGAGTGGGCAGCCATCGGTAAGCCGGATATTCCAGAAGTGCTTAAACCACAGCAAGGCGCAGAAGAAACACCACACCGCCGCCGCGATGCTCCAGCTGGTCCAGCTCACGGCTTGGCGGCGAAGCTCCCACGCTCGCGGCGAGCAACGGGTTAGAACGCCCGGAAGGAAGTGCCCGAACGGCAACTGCTGGCGAGAGACGAGCCACGAACATACCCTTTCATCGATGGGTTGTTGCCACCATATACGGCCGGGCGCGGCAAATGGTTCGCACTGGTGATCTCAACCGGGGTCATGAACCTGCTGTCCCGTGGAGCGACGCGCGCGCGAGGGCCGGCGACGCCAGCACGGCAACCACGAGGAGCGCCAAGCCAACGGCGGCGAACCCGAGAGAGGTGGCTTGACCGAATGGCAACACCAGGCTTGCACTTAGCAGCACAGCACGCTGTGCGAGTAGCACCAGCCAGGCGGCGAATGCGACCGGTGCTGCCTGATTCGCCGCCAGGCGCGTCGCGAGCAGCGAGGTCACGCCGCACACGAGTAAGAATGGTGCGACGTTCTGCACAACCAGAGCAACCAGCGATGCCCCACTCGCCAGCCAGATGAAACCACTCGCAAGCGCCGCAAGCACGCCATCATAGCCAAGGATGACCAGCATCCTGGCCGCGCCGAGTTGTAGGGCGGATGGCGGGCACGCCAGCTCACATTCCAGTGGCCGGAGCGGCGATCCCCGTACCGCGAGCACCACGCCAAGGGACCCCAGGACAGGACCGGCGATACTAGAGGCGACCGTTGCAGGAACACCCACTACAGCAACGGCGAGCACGGCCAGCGCAGTCACCACCGGTGGGAGAACCCAGAAGCTGAGCCGGAAGATGGCCGCTTGCGAGAGGCATAACGCGGCGAAACGGCGAACGGTCACCGCAAGTGATGGAGGTGGGAGCTGGAGAGCTTCACGCACCGGCGAGGAAGCGGTGAGGTATGGTATCAGCCGCTGGACGAGTTGCGCCGAGCTGGCCGGACTAGGTTCTGGCGCCGACCACGCGGCAAGCCGCAGCAGCACATCGACCGACTGATCAACCTCATCGGGAGGCACACGCAGCTCGGCCAGTTGCGCGGTGAGTTTCTGCCGATCAGGAGGAAGCGGCGCAGCGTTCATGGCTTGATCTCCTCATGCTGTTTGGCGAGTGACAGGCGCAACCGGCGAACCGCTGTATGCAGCCGCGACTTGACAGTACCTACAGGCACATCCAGCGTTCGAGCGATGTCGACCAGAGCGAGGTCTTGATAAAAGCGCAGAATGAGCGTGACACGGAATTCCTCCCCCAGGGCGTTGATGGCGGGCCGGATGTCGCTGGCTTGCTTGGCAGCCAGTATCTGACCCTCCGGGGTTGGTTCAACAGCAGGTGGTTCTGGAAGGGAGTCCAGAGAGATCGCTGCCCGTGTGCGCGCAGCGGGTGCGCGGATGGCATCGCGGCAGAGGTTGGTTGCGATGGCGTACAGCCACGGCCCCAAGGGACGGCCGGATTGAAACGAGGTGGACTGGAGCACGCGCGTAAAGGTGTCTTGCGTCAGGTCTTCAGCGAGGGCAGTGTCGCTGACGGTGAGCCGGAACAGGTAGCCGAGGAGCGGCGCGTGGTAGCGTGCTACCAACTCGCTGAGTGCGGCGCGATCGCCTCCTTGCAGTAGGGCCATCAGTTGCTCGTCGGTGCGGCAGTCCACGCAATTGGGGTCCGTTCAGCGGGCGACGAGCAGCCATCACCATACATACGGACGGATAGTGGAAAAAGTTCGGCCTGTTAACCCCTAGTTTTCGCTAATTGGGGTGGCACCAGGCAGGTCCCGTTGGTAGAGTGTGTGTCTAGAGAGCAAGACACATCTTGCCGCGACGAACGCGTTACCCGACCCGGGGAGGAGATTATGAGCCAGACTGCCGTGAAGCGTCTTTATCTGATGCAGGTTGGGTCCGTGCCGGAATACCAGATTCCGATCGTGTGCTATCTGGTGCAAACGGGTGACGGCAAGAATATTCTGATTGATAGTGGTCTACCGGAGATTATACCTGCAGGAGATTCGGCATTCGAGAATGGGCGTGACGTTATCGAGCAGCTGGCGAGCATTGGCCTAAAACCGGACGCTATTGATACCGTCATCTCGACGCATTATGATAGCGACCATGCCGGACGGCACGCGGCACTCACGAACGCGCACTTTGTTGTTCAGCGCGTGCATCACTTGGATGCCGCGAGCAACTCACGTTATGCAGCCATTCGACCCCAGTGGGATCAACCATTGGAGCGCATCCGGCTGGTGGACGGGGACACAGAACTGCTGCCGGGGCTGGAGTTGATCGAGACCAGCGGGCATGTACCGGGGCATCAATCGGTGCTGGTACGGCTGCCCAAAACGGGTGCGGTTCTCCTGACGATTGACGCTGTATCCTTCGCCGAGAGCTTTACCCGTGACAAGCAGGACGACGGTAGCGACCCGGACGCCAAAGCGATCCGCGCCAGTACGAACAAGCTGCTTGATCTGGTGGAACGGGAGAAGGTTGGGCTGGTGATTTTTGGTCATGAACGGGAACAGTGGGAAGGGCTGAAAAAGCTACCGGCGTATTACGAGTGAGGATGCACGCACCTCGGCCCCTGGATATGAAGGCGTTAACGAAGGTAGTCCCCGAATCCGGGTCCTAGCCAGCGTGATGTGGCAGGATCGCGGCGAGTTCGGCGGCGGCCCGGGCGTAGCCGATGGCGGTACCGAGCGTGTGCTCTTGCTCCAAGCGGGCCGCGTCGAGCAGGGGAGCGAATTCGCCGGCCACGGCGGCAGCAAAGGTCGGGTTTGCCTGCCAGCGCGTCACCAATTCTTGCAGTTCCACCGGCAAAGAACCGCTGGCAGCGGCGGCTCGCAAGTCGTCAACGGCCTGGGCAAAGGCAGCACGGCGGGCGGCATCGCGCGCTTTGGTGACGCGGTGCCCACCACCAGGGCGCTCGACGCTCTCCCAAGTCCAGCGAGCGATGAGTTGGTCGATGCCGTCCACCGTGCAAACCTCCTTAATGGGCGCGTTGGGCTTCGCGCAGGTGCCGCCAGCCGATCAGGGTGATGCTCTGCTTGGCGATTTCGTCTTTGATCTCGCTGTCGTGGGTGACGAGGCGGTAGGCTTCGGCGCGCGCTTCCCAGTCGTCCATCATGTCGCGAGCTTCCGGCGTGCCGGCCGCGGCGTGCAACACGAGTTCGGTAACCCCGGGATTGAGAGAGCGCAGGCTCTGGAGCAATTGGCCTTTGAGCAGCGGCACGTCGGACAAGCCGATGCCTCGCATGTCGTCAATGTACAGGATGCCTTCCAGTTCTTCGGGTTCGGGCGCGTAGCGCAGCATGCCGCCCACCCGGCCACGAGCTTTTGGCCCGGCCATGATGCGGATGGGCAGGTTGTACTTACGCGCCAGCTCGATGTACACGCCGGTCAGCATTTCGCTGGCGTGCATTGGCCCCATATGGTTGTCGAGCTTGGTGGGCACGACGCCCCAACTGATGGCACGCTGAATCTGGGCATCGAGTTCAGCGAGCACTTCCTCCCGGCGACCGTGCTGTACCGTGCCAGCGCTGGGCCGCTGATAGAAGAAACCAGTGCCGTCGACTAGCGATGGAACGGCTTTGGCGCCCAGGACGGGCCCCCACTTGAAGGTAGGCCACTCAGCATTGAGCGTGAGGTGTACGCCAGCGTCGGCCTGGGGATGCGTGTGCAGGTAGTGGCAGGCGTCGAAGGCCCAAGGGCAGGGCACCATCAGCGAGGTGGCGGTCATGATGCCGTGCTCCATGGCATCGATAGTGGCGATGTTAGCGGCGTGCGAGGCACCGATGTCGTCACCGTTGATAATGAGGAGCTTGGCCGTGTCGGGGTGACCGAGTTTGGCGAGGGTGCTCGCTGGCATGGTGGTGGTCTCCTTCTGATGAGGGGCGCCCAGGCGTGTCGGGGCATTGTACACGACCGGACCCCCTCCTTAAAGGTTCCCCAAGAGGGGAACCGAGCTGGCGGATGGTGGGCACTATCCTACCGGCGCAACGTCCCTCCCAACGGGGGGACGACAGGGGGGTCAACCAACGGACCCTTCCTTAATGGTTTCCCAAGTGGGGAACTGAGCGAACGCGCTGCTACTGGGCAACGGAGACATTAGCGGGTCCGTGCGGCGCTTCCGGTAGCCCGCTCCCCCTCCCGAAGGACTACAGGGGGGCTGGTCCGCTGGACTGGCGGATGATTAGCTCGACGGGAAGTGTTTGCGCCACTGGCTCCGTGGGGCCGTCGAGCAGTTGCCTAATGATCAGGCTAGCGGCCGCCTGGCCGAGTTCTGCGATGGGTTGGCGGATGGTGGTGAGCGGCGGATCGGTGAGGGTGGCCACCGGTGCGTCGTCGAAGCCAACCAGCGCGACATCGTGGGGTACGTGCAAACCAACTTCACGGATTGCGCGGATGGCGCCAGCAGCCATCGCATCGTCGGCGGCGAACACGGCGGAAGGGCGGTCGGGTAGCAGCAAGAGCTGTTTCATCGCCAGGTAGCCGCTATGGCCGGAGAGATCGGCGTGAGCAACAAGGTCCGGGCGGAGGGGAATGCCGGCACGTGTCAGGGCGTGCTGGTACCCATGATATCGATCGGCGCCGTGGGTGGTGTCGAGGCGGCCGGTGATGGTAGCGATACGCTGGTGGCCCAACTGTACGAGGTGATCGACGGCCAGTTGGGCGCCCTCGAAGTTGGCCACATCTACGGAATGAAGCTGCGGGAAGCGGCTGTGGCGGCCGATCATCACGCTGGGCGTCGCGTCGGCTTGCAATGCGGCGAGCAGCGCATCACCAGCATCGCTGGCGAGCACAATCATGCCGTCGCAGTGACTGCCACGCACCAGGCGGCGGTAGAAGGTGGTGGCGAGGTCTGGCTTGACCATGGACACCAGCAGGAAGTAGCCGCGCTCGTTGCATGCCTCGCTGAGTCCCTCGATGAGTGGGGGGAAGTACTGGCCGGAGAACACGGCTTTGGAGGTGCGCACGTTGAGCAAGCAGATCACGTTGGTGCGGCAACCAACCAGGCTGCGGGCGCCAGCGTGCGGCGAATAGCCTTGTTCCTCGATGAGGGTTTGCACCCGTGACCGCACTGCGGGGCTCACGCGGGGATGCTCGTTCACCACCCGAGACACGGTAGACCTGGACACGCCGGCAAGCACTGCGATCTGCTCGATGGTCATAGGCGACATCCTGGCGGTTCCAACTTCCGTGTTACGGTCTGACAATGAGGTGCGACGCAGGACATCGACGGAGCGTTGCCACCAGGCAGGTGCGTCGCTTGCTTGCTCATGTTCGTCAGTTTTGACGCTAGTAAGACTCGCGGCTACTCTCGCGCACATAGTACGGGATAGGTAGCTTGCTCCCAAATGCCACGAAAGCGTATGGGGAAGCGCCTCATGTGATGCCTACTCCGTCCATCTGAATTGACGTGCATGACAGTGGGTGCTAGCCTATGGGAACGCTCCCACAGGGCGTATGCCACGCTGAACGGGTGCCCGCGCTGCACATGTAGGAGCGACGAATGGCAGTGACTCCGAAGGTACAAGCGCGCGTTTCGACACTCGGTATACCGGCTAGAAGTGCGCAAAGTGGCCCCACACTTTGGGAACGTGTGGTCCGCGAGCGCTGGATGTACCTGTTCATTGCTCCCGGCGCCCTGTACTTCCTCATCTTTCAGTACATCCCGCTGCTGGGCAATGTGATTGCCTTTCAGGACTTTTCGCCGTTTTTAGGCATCACTCGCAGCCCGTTTGTGGGGCTGGCGCACTTTCGCGAGTTGTTTACTGACCCGGACTTCAAGAGGGCCTTGGTGAACACGTTGATCATCGAGTCGTTACAACTCATCTTTGCGTTCCCGGCGCCGTTGATCCTGGCCCTCATGCTCAACAGCATCCTCATTGAACCTATTAAACGCGGTATGCAAAGCGTGGTGTATCTACCGCACTTCCTGTCGTGGGTGGTGGTGATCGCCCTGTGGCAGCAAGTGTTCGGCGGGGCAGGGTTTATCGACCAATTGCTGCGTAACCACGGTATGGCCACCATCAACATCATGTCCAATCCACCGTTCTTCAAGCCGCTCGTCGTGTTGCAGAGCATCTGGAAAGAGACCGGCTGGGGCACCATCATTTTTCTGGCGGCGTTGACCAAGGTGGACCTCGATCAGTACGAGGCGGCCGTCATGGATGGGGCCAATGGCTGGCGGCGCATGTGGCACGTCACGCTGCCGGGCATCCGCTCCATTATCGTGCTGCTGTTGATTCTGCGCCTGGGCGCAGCGCTGTCGCTAGGTTTCGAGCAGTACTACCTGCAACAGGGTGCGGTGGGCGCGAACGCTGCCGAGGTGCTGGATACCTTTGTGTATTTTCGGGGCATCCAGGACGGCGACTGGAGCTTCGCCACCGCGGGGGGGTTGGTGCGCGGCCTGGTGGGCGTGGCGCTGGTCGTCACGTCCAACTGGGCGGCCAAACGTTTTGGTGAAGAGGGCATTTATTAGCCTGCTGGAAGCAGGGAAACGGGAGTGACGAGCGTGCAAGCCAGCGCAGCTTCTTCGCTGGGCGGTGCGGCAAGGCCGGCGCGTCCGCCGCGACGGGTTCGTCGCGGTTCCAGCCAGCGGCCAGTGTGGATGGAAGCGCCGCATCCCCTGCTGGTGGTGGCCAAGGTTGCCGTGTTGCTCGTGGTCATGGTGGTGGTGCTGTTCCCATTCGTG